>CADCQX010000068.1 GCA_902803695.1 Oscillospiraceae bacterium | reverse complement strand
GTAGATATCGATCTTTCCCCAGTCAGCCATTGTTCCGTTATAGTTGATCGTCGTAATACCGGATTTTTCAAACGCATCCGGCTTGATGGACTTAACGGACTTCGGAATACCGAGAGTCTTAAGTGCAGTATCATGATAGAAAGCACTGTACTCAATAGAAGTTATTGTACTTGGCAATGATACGGCACAAAGAGCTGTGTCATTATAGAATGCATTGTCAGGAACCGTTGTTATTGACTCACTGACCGTAACCGACTTAACAGTGGTGCTGTCTTTGATAGAATAATCTATACCTTTGTAACCACTGCCGACAGTCACATTTTGCTTTGTCTTTCCCGTCAAAGAAACTGAAAGATCACTACTCTTGTTCTTAGAAATTGTCGGGAGATACTCATCGTCATCATAATCAGTGAAGATTAGTTTCAGAGCGTTTGATGTATTGACCGACATCTGCGTGACCTTAGCATTATAGATATTCATGGTTCCGGCCATTTTCGATCCGAAATTGTATATATAATCTCCATTACCACCTATTAACGGCGCTCTGAAAATCAGGTTTGGCTTGGATACAGTGCCCTTATAGTCAAAAGTTACTGTCTTCTGACTATACTGGTTCATTGTTCCATAAGCTTCTTTATAAAAGTAATCTGATGAATCAGTTGTGTACTGAGGTGTAGTAGGAGAAAGATCTACCTCCATCTCACCCGGCTTTGAACGCCAATCGAATTCTGTTTCACCTGCGCCGGGAGTCCAGTGTCCAGTTACATCCCATGCCGGTGCTGCGAAAACTGAGGAGAACATAGTCATAACTATGCCCGCCGCTAATGCGAAGGAAACTATTCCTCGCGATTTGATCATATGATCACCTCCACGATTTTTATAGCCCTTCCGCGACAATTATATATACTAACCCTGAATAAATCAATAACAATTTTTTGACCTTGTCACCAATATACCAAGGCGGTAAATACATCTCCTTTTTTATCCACGTTGAACCTGTGGCCCGCTGCCTCTAGGCTGGTTTCGACTATCGACAGGCCCAGTCCCGAGCCGGTCTCGCTTCCCCTGGACGAATCGCCCTTTACGAACGGTTTTGTAATATTTTTGATGTCCTCGATCTTCTCATCCGTCTTGTTCGACATCTGAAGTCCGGCCTTATCCATTGTTATGTCGACTTCCGTTCCAGGCCTTGTGAACTTGATCGCATTGCTCAGGAGATTGCGCATCGCCTGACGGAAAAGTTTCTCATCCGTCTTGATCCTGATGTCTTCTCCCTTGATATTTACTTTTATATCCTTTTTCTCGAAAACATCCGCCACCGCATCATACTCGCTTTGGACCACATCCTTTACGGAAACTTCACTGAACGTCTTTTGGATCTTTCCCGATTCGATCTGCGAGAAATACAGATTGCTTTCTATCATGTTGTTCATAACGTCTACATTCTCCCTTATTTTCGAAGAATAGTATGAGCGTTTGTCGTTGTTGATATTTTCTTCCAGATTCTCGGAATAAAGCGAGATCGCAGCAAGAGGAGTCTTAAGGTCATGTGCCATGCTGTCGGTAGTTTTTCTTCTGTACTCGACGATATCATAGACTGACTTGGCTCTTATATATCCGACATAGGCTATGATCAAAGCGATAACCAGAGCGATACCCAGCCACAAAGCGATGTTGGCGATGACGATCTTCGGAGCAGCTTCAAAAAAGCTCACATAGGTCGGTTCAGCTATCCACAGGACCCATCTGGAATAATCGATCGTATCTGCAAGCTCCATATCAATTGATTCGCCGTTTGACAGGACCATGGTCAAATCGTCTTTCTTGCCGTTTATGTGCTTAAGAGTTGTTCCGTCATATACCACGCTCAGGTCGTCTGAAGTGAGCATATTTTCAGGCTGATAATTTACGAACAGAGTACTTCTGCCGACTTCCCTGCTTTCACTTAAGAGCGAATCGGAAGAATAGAAATATTTATTCGTATCGAACGTTCCTTCGTTGGTCCAGACCCTCTCTTCATCATCAATGCCGACGGTCTTGATCGTCTGAGGGATAGCCATTAATGCTTCAGTATCAAGGTAGCAGTCCGGCACCTGATAGAACCTGATTATGTTTCCGTTAACTGACTCAGGATCGTAAAGACCAAAGGTGTTCCATAGCGGAAATCCGACATCATCATTGATAATGGTGATCTCCATCATTTTTTCTTCCAGTTCCGTATCCTTCGCTGACAGCCTGTCACTGCTCGTGAAAGTGATCTTCTCGCCATTGCTGTCAAAAGACAATGTGGAAGGATCAACGTCCATTCCGAAGACTATCGTATCATCAGGAAGAGTCATGCCGGCATTCCATAGGTAGTGTGCAGCTATTCCGTTGGTAAAAGACGGAGAAGCGACAACCTTATCTGCTATGCTCGTCGAATCCAAAAGTTTGGCGTCATAATCTGCCACGCGAAGTTCCATATACATTCCTGTACCGGCAGCTACCATGTCCATCTGAAATACCAGATTCACGTATGCTTTGTTAAGTATGAAGTATCCTTCATTCCCGTCCGGATCAACTTTGTGCTTATTGAACTCATATTCCGAATATGCCAGATAGTAATCCTCACAGGCATCCTTCAGTTTCTCAATATAGTTTCTGTTGGTGATCTCAAAATCGTCACGAAACTTAGCATCTGTCTTACAATACGCGACTGCGCTGAATACTCCGGTTATGCCCCACATTATCGCGAGGCACAGACAGAATCTCTTGATAAAACTCGGTTTTTTGATGGTCCTATTTTTTCTCATTTCTATTCTCCCTTACGTGATCTTATATCCTCCGCCGATCACGGTTTTGATGCGGTCTCCTGCAGGACCCAGCTTCTGACGGACCTTCTTGACGTGGCTGTCCACCACTCTGTCACTTCCGTCAAAACCCACGCCCCACACGAGATCCAGAAGCCTCTGCCTGCCGAGAACATGATCTTTGTTCTCGATAAGCGCCTTGAGGAGGAAGTATTCTTTTGGTGCGAGTTCGATCTCTTCATCTGCCGCGAAGACCTGCATCCTTGTCGGGTACAACCTGATATCGCCTGCCATAAGGACCTTCTCGTCCGTGACTCTCTCAGGCCTTTTAAGAAGAGCCAGGCACTTGGCGTAAAGGACTTTGAGGGAGAAGGGCTTGACCATGTATTCGTCAGCCCCCATCTCATAGCCTTTGAGGATGTTATCTTCGGTTCCGAGTGCGGTCAGAAAGATGATCGGGCTATTGCTCCTCTCGCGGAGCTTCTTGCAGATCATGAATCCTGAAGGTCCCGGAAGCATAATGTCGAGTATCACCAGATCGTAGGTATTCGCTGTTACAGCTCTCATTCCGTCTTCGCCGTTAGCGGCCGCGTCTATCGTAAATGCGCCTTCTCCCTTTTGCTCGAAAAAGTCCACCACAGCTTCTCTTATCTGAAACGAATCCTCTACGATAAGCAATCTCGCCATTTGAATTCTACCTCCATGATCCGATGATAAAAGAGCCGTGTGCCCTCTGTATGTCCTTTTGAAAATAATTATCGCATATTCCGAAAAACTTTTTCGAGTAGTAGAATGTTTTCGAAAAGAAACGGAGGGATAAACATGAATCTTCCAAAAGACCCGGTGATGCTTCTAAGCTTTGTGAATACCCAGCTTCGCGACAACTACCCGTCGCTCGAGGAACTCGCAGCAGCCTACGGAGTGCCTGCAAGAGAGATCGAAGACAAGCTTAAGATCATCGACTATACTTACGACAAAGAAAACAATCGCTTCGCATGAGGCGGTTGTTTTTAAGGAAACCGAATGAACAAACCTCTGATAACCCCAACCCAAAAGTCTATAAAAGCCGCGGAGAACAAACGCAAAGCACGGCTCAAACGCGAAAAGGAAAAACGCAAGAAGGAAGAGATGGCGCGCAAGGCTGCCGAGGCTAAAAAGAAGGCCGAAGCGAAGCCTCTGAAAACTCCTAAGCCAAAGAACTGGTATACGAACGAGATCATCAATAAAAAAGTCAATTATGACGGAACGATGGTTTATATCATCCTGGTCATCGCTGGGATCTCCCTCTTTCTCATCGGAACCAGCTTCTTCAATATGATCAGGACAGGAGAGCCGCTTTCTGACCATCCGATCGGATTCTCGTTCGGGGTAACAGGTCTCATAGTCGCTTTGATCGGAGTACAAGTTGATAATACTCTCAATCTGATCGGTCATTATTGGCCACGATGCGGAGAGAAGCTATATACGAGACAAGAGGTCGATGATCAGGCAAACTCGGAAGGTACGGAATATCTTAACGGCGTACGGGTATTCCTCGCACCGGAGATCATCATAGGCATGGACAAGGGTGTAACGGCAATAGCTTATGATGAAGTCGCGACTCTCGGATTCAAGAAGATGTATCACACTAAGCGAAGCACTCCGTACGTGAAATCCGTCTCTCATTCAAAATATATCGATTACTACACCTACAGGATCATCGTAACTACAAAAAGCGGCAAGAGATTCGTCATTTCCGAAGACCTCTATCAACAGGAAACCGCTCTTCAGGCGATCGCCGATAGATGCCGTAAGGTCGATCCTGATGTCAGGATCGTTGAAATGAAAAGAAGTCTTCTGGCAGATTGATAAGAACCAAGGCTCTAAAAGATGGCGGCAATCCCGCCATTTTTTTGTGGATATATCTTGTTGAAAGTAAGGGGCTTATCCTTTAAAATCATTGTGGCAATTATATAGTTATAAAAATTTTTATATATAAGGAGACCATTTATTATGAGTCAAAAACCTGTAGTTTTAATGGTCCTCGACGGTTACGGTATCACAGACCGCGAAGAGGGCAATGCGATCAAGATGGCCAACACTCCTGTAATGGACAAGCTCATGGCTGAGTGCCCATACCAGCTCGGATATGCATCCGGTCTTTCCGTAGGACTTCCTGACGGACAGATGGGTAACTCCGAGGTAGGTCACATGAACATCGGTTCCGGACGTATCATCTACCAGGACCTCACTCTCATCACTAAGTACATCGAAGACGGTGTTTTCTTCAACAACGAGGAACTCCTCCGTGCTATCGACAACTGCAAGAAGAACAATTCCGATCTCCACATCTGGGGTCTTCT
>CADCQX010000067.1 GCA_902803695.1 Oscillospiraceae bacterium | reverse complement strand
TGCATTCCATGCTGTTCGGAGTTTTTGAAGGATCCACATTCATGTGGCAAACCTTGGCACAGGCACCACAGTGTATGCACTTATTGGGATCATGTGACATTCTGTAGATCGCGATCTTGTTGAAGAATCCGTAGATCGCTCCAAGCGGACATATGTATTTGCAGAATGGTCTTCTTATGATAAGACCCGTGATGAGGAAGATCATGAGAAGGATGAACTTCCAATTGAATAAAGGTCCCAGTGCCGTTCTGACCTTTGAATCCGCAGCAGCCAACATAAGACCCGCGAGAGTACCTTCCGGGCAAACGTATTTACAGAAGAACGGAGTAAGGTTAAAAGTCATCGGAAGTATGATCACGAGTAAGAGTAAAACAACATACTTAAGATATCTGAGAAAACGGTCGATCTTAAATCTGTTCTTTTTGTAGAATGGAATTTTATAGATCAGGTCCTGCAGGAACCCGAAAGGGCACAGGAAACCGCATATGGCTCTTCCTGCCACTGCACCGAAAAAGATCAGAAGCCCGAGAACGTAGTACGGGAACTTGAACTTGATCCCGCTCAAAAAACTCTGCAAAGAACCGATAGGGCAGGAGCCGACTGCACCCGGACAGGAATAGCAGTTAAGTCCCGGAACGCATACTGATTTCGAAGATCCCTCGTAGATCTTTCCTGTGAAGAAGCCTTTGAAATTTGCGTTTTGGATCAGGGTAGCAGCTGCCTGGATCCCGAATCTTATCTTTTTTCTATCCAAGGCCGATACACTCCATACAGATCCTGACTGCTTTATGCAAGACCGATTCCGGTTGGCGCATATAGATCCCGACGGCAATGAGTACTGCCGCAGAAACTATAAGCAGGATAGCCGGAAGATATCTTTTCATACTGATTATTCTCCGAGATATGGTGTTACAATGTCTTCCCAATCGCTATATGAACGGGAACCGACGATGAGTGTACTGTCTAATCCTTCGTAGGAATTACCGGTATCGATGATATTTCCCTGTCTGTCAACGAGGATGGTAGTCGGAACATATCCTGACTGATAGATATCGAATGCGGAAGTGTATTTTAAGATCGGATATGTTACACCGCTGTCGGACAGTACGATATCAACATCCTCTTCCATATTTTCTTCGGAATATACACCGATGACGAGAAGACCCTGATCAGCATAGTTGTCGTAAAGCTTCTGAAGGTCAGGTATCTCTGATACACATGGACCGCACCATGGCTCCCAGAAATTGATCAGAGTCAGATCCTGATCTGCAAAGAGAGAACTATCAAAAGTATTACCGTCTCTGTCTGTGGTCGAGAAAGTTACTTTGTTGCCTGTGGACTCGGAAGCATCTTCTTGTTCGGAATCTTTTGCTGTTTCCTCGATATCTTTCTCTTCGTCATCATCCTTATTTTTTTCGATGCGCTTTGTGGTTGTTGTTTCCTTCTTGGTTGTGGACATGCTGCATGATGCAAAAGCCAACACCATTGGAAGACATAGAAGTAAAGATACTGTTTTTTTCATATTAACTACCTTTCGATCTAAAGATCATCTGAATAATTGATTTTCCGACATCGGCAGTACATATGCACCCCTATGTCGTTTGATTATATAACAGATTTCCTGTATTTCATATGAATGACGAGGTGGGTATATGTTCTGTTGCAGAAAGAGGTATTGCAATTACTCTCATTATTTTGATAATATTCACTCATATCAATCTAACGGGGGAAACGAAGTATGAGTAATTATGCAAGCCAAGGGTCTAAATGGCTCAAAGAGTATTCAGCCAAAGTTAACCAGAAGAGAAACAAGAGTAATGGAAACAAGTGGTTGGTTCCGTTGATCATGACTATCATCCTCGGAGGATTGGTTGGTTTTATGATCGCTAACGGAGCGTTGGATGATCCTCAAAAAATGAACGCTATTAAGATCTTGGGAGCGATCGCCGGAGTTATGCTCCTTCTTACGATAATCCTTATTGCCACAAGCAAGAAAAAGGTCGCTTCGAACAGAACATCCGAAAATCTTGATGAACTTCTTCAGTCTGCGGAAGAAGTACAGGCTTTCGATCAGCAGATGGCTCAAAAGCCGGTATTCTCTGTTGATAATCCTCTTGGAAGCAGCATCTTCGCTACTAAGGATTATCTCGGATATAAATTCTCAGACATGGGTGATGAATCATATCAGTTCGTTCACTTAAGAGATATCGCTTCCATGCATTATCAGGGTGTTAAGGGAACGGGTCTTAAAAGAATTTATTTCTTCGATCTAAGAGACAAAGCCGGCAAGGTTCTTCTTAACGGTACGCTTGATAACCGCGGAAAGCTCGAAGATCTTCTTGATGAACTTAAGACTTCTCTTTCAGAAGCACAGTTTGTTGAAGACGCTGAATAAATTATGATCAAGTAAGCAATCACCCTTATCTCCAATGTGAGATAGGGGTGTTTTATTGTGCTATAATTTTCGTGTAAGAAAGAAACGAAACTTCGATGACGAACTGGCGAAAATGCCTGAAAACACGGCGATGCAACCGACGGTTGACAAATTTCAAAGTGTAGTTGGTGGTTTCGTAAAGGGGATCTTTGTTAATTTTGAGCCATAAGATCTTGGAGGTGAAACAAATGACAATTGCTGATAGGATTCAGAGCTTAAGAAAGTCAAAAGGCATGTCTCAGGAAGAACTGGCTGATGCTGCCGGCGTATCTCGTCAGGCTGTTTCAAAATGGGAAAGTGAGCAGTCGGTCCCCGATATTGATAAGATCGTGATCTTAAGTGAGATATTTGGTGTAACTACTGATTATATTCTTAAGGGAATAGAACCAATTGAGACTAATGACCACAAGACGATGGCAGATGTTATCGACCAGAGGGTCCTTACCGAGAAGAACAGCAAACGTGCGAAATCAGTTTTGAAGTGGGTCCTTATCGTGCTTGGCGGTCTCTTGTTGATAGATGCGATCTCAATGCTTATATATTTCATAGCAAACGGTTTTCCGACCTGATATATCCACACTAAAACTTAATCCAAAGAAAAGTCCGGTTTAACCGGGTTTATATTAATGCGCTCAAAAAGGAGAAAGATCATGAGTAAAGTTAAAGAACTGATCAAAAATTTAAGTCCTCTGAACAACAGAACAGAGATGCCGGCAGTACTATACATTATCAAGGTTGTCCTGCTGTTCTTCTTCTGCAAACTGTCAGGCGAACTCATAGGTGAAGGTGTTGTAATGCTTATACATTTCGCATGCGGTAAGAATCCGCTTCAAGGCGAGATGTTCGATCCAATTACGATCACTCTTATGATGTATTTCGGCTATTCGATCATGATATTTATAACGATGCTCATCTGGAAACTGTTTCAGAAGAAGACTTTATCTGAACTCGGAGTAACAGGGAAGATAGGTCACTATCTTATCGGGCTTGCTGTAGGAACTGTATTGGTTGTCGCATCAGTCTTTGCAGTAGTCCTTACCGGAACGATAAAGTATATCGGTATCTTTCAGGATTCCAACATCCCTCTTGTTGTTCTTTTCTTCTTTGCTTTTATCTTTCAGAGTGCTTTCGAAGAATTCCTTTGCAGGGGTGTTGTCCTTCAGCTTCTTAGGAGAAAGACATCTCTTCCGATAGCCGTAGCAGTGAGCACAGCTTTATTTGTAGCTCCTCATCTGCCTTCAATGTTAAGTGACAGATCTCCGATAGTGATCTGGGCATTGATAAACACAACACTTGTTTCGCTTATCTTTTCATTCCTGACGATCCGCTTTAACAGCATCTGGGCGGCCTGCGGAATGCATACTGTCTGGAACTTCATTCTCTACAATGTTATGGGTCTGAACCTTAGCGGTAATGACGGAATAACCGTAGCAGTCTTTGACATGAGATCAGTCGGCAAGAACGTTCTTAACGGAGGTGAGTACGGTATCGAGGCAAGTGCCGTAACAGCCGCGGTCTTGACTCTTGCTCTGGTAATCTGTTTTGCTCTTTCTCGAAAAAGAACACCATCCCATGAGATGGTAAATCCTTCATACTGCTACAAGCGATGATATAATTAATTATCAAAACAAACGCTCGGAGGAAGTATATGAAGGAACTGATCATTCCCGATCAACTGGACTGCGACTTCGGCTGACGAGATCGAGTGGACTGAAAACACGGGCTATAAGCTCCTTCAGGGTAAGGGCAAGCTACGGGCGCTCTTACAGAGATCGACTGTGACAGGGTATCGCTTACCATTCTTGAGAGCGGATGTAAGTGAAATAGCAGTGACTAAAAATACAATTTCGAAGAATATAGAAGAATTATAAATGATAGAATACGGTAAGGAAGTCAGATGTTGACTTCCTTACTTTGTTTTGGAAATGAGAAAAGGAAGAAAGAAATGGCAAGCAAATGTCCCAACTGCGGATCAAAACTGATCTTCTCGCCTGACTACGGAGCGCTCTGCTGCGATATGTGCGGCGGTATCTACATGCCTGAAGATATCGAGGCTGATAGTAAGGATCAGGAACTTTTGGATCTTAACGAGATGCTCGGTTCAGATAAGGGTTTTGATACAACTGAATTCAAAGTTTATTCCTGCAGCAGCTGCGGCGGAGAGATCATAATAAATGACACGGAGGCTTCGACTTATTGTATCTATTGCGGTAATCCGAGCATCGTGTTCAGCAGAGTAACCAAAGAGCGTAAGCCTGACAGCATCATTCCGTTTAAGATATCCAGGGAAGATGCCGCTAATGCGATAAGAGCACTTCTAAAACCGGTTGGAAGCATCCCGAATAAGCTTAAGAAGTTTGATATAAGTGACATCAGAGGTATATATATTCCATATCTGATCGTGGATGTCGAGTACAGGGGAGCTCAGTTTATCGAGAAAAGAGTAAGTAAAAGGGAGAATGATACCCGTCTTTATGAGAGAGCAGGACGATGTGACTTTAATGATATTCCTGTTGAAGCATCCACCAAACTCGATGATGAAGCGAGTATCAGATTGGAACCTTATGATCTGTCGGAACTGGTTCCTTTTGATGAAGATTATCTCACAGGGTTTTATTCCGATGTATGTGATCTGGACAGATCCAGGCTCGACAGGAATATCAAGAAAAGACTCAAAGATATCTTTGACGGACTGGTCTCAAAGTCTTGCTGGGGACATCTCGTTGATGTGAAGTTCTCAAGTTCAAGCATAGTACATCGTAAGGCCCCTGAGTACGCATTGCTTCCGGTATGGTTCCTGTCATTCTTCCGGGAAGGAAAACCTTATACGATCCTGGTGAACGGACAGACGGGAAAGGTAGTCTGCAGTCTTCCGTGGGATAAGAAAAAACTTATAAGGGACACCTTCATCAGAGGCTTTTTCTGTGCGATCCCGTTCTTTGCTCTGACCGCGTTGGCTACCTTCTGTGCCTTAACAGGTGCTCATGTTGAAGCATTGCTGAAATTTGCTATCGGAGCTATCTGTGGAGCAGCAGGAATGTTGATCGCGGGAACGAAAAGACTTCAGACATTGAAGAGCAGGATAGCAATGACACAGTCTTATGCTACATTCAGATTTGTAAAGGAGAGGCAGGATTAACTAAATGATATTTACTGTAAACATTATAGTGATCATTTTATTTATATTAGCTTCGATAATGTTCATGATCGGATCAGGTCTTTTCATCAGTGCAGGGAAGCTTTTGAAATCGAATGAGTTCGGCAGATGGTCTTGTGATGATTGCGATTATGCTGATAAGAAAGTTGTTTTCGAGCATTATAGAGATGAAGTTTCGCAAACGGAATTAGATGAGTTTATCAGTGAGTTCGGTGATACGAAGAATTGGAGGTAAAGGATGTAAAACATAAGTAGCAAAAATGCAATCGCTGATTGATGGATTAAGGTATCATTTAGATGTACATTGACCGTAGAGGTGATGATAATGATCTTTTCTGAAAAACTACAGTTGATCCGTAAGAGTAAAGGAATGACACAGGAAGAACTTGCTGTGAGACTTGATGTGTCAAGACAGGCTGTTGCAAAGTGGGAATCGGGTCTGGTATACCCTGATATAACTAACCTTATTCAGATCAGCAATCTGTTTAACGTTACCATTGATTATCTGGTCAGAGATCAGGAGTGTAATGTTAATCCTGTCTCGATGGAAGATAATGACTACAGTGAACTGATAGCATTCAGGTTGGAAGCCAATGTTAATACCTACGCTGCTTATATGAATGAGACGGAATCGACAAGATATGATTCCCATGATTTTTCATACAGCAGGGGTCCTTACACATATCATGATACATATGTCGGAGGAGAGCAGTTCGCAGGACAGGAGGCTATCTGGTTAAACGGTAAGATACAGTATGCAATGAACTATCTGGGACGTGTTCTGGATCAGAGGTTCAGCGGAGGTTTTCTTAAGGAGTCGCTTCGCAAAGCTGATATGGAAATGCCGTTCAGAGGACCTGAGTATTATCAGTCAGGAGAGTTTACTTATAAGTGTAATGTGACTGGCGATTTCAGCTGGTTCCAGGGATATGAAGAGATATATTGTAATGATGTAAAAGTATATGAATGCTATTTTCACGGTGGAGTTATGAGATAGTTTCAGAGATGAATGGAGAGTGCAAAAATGATAACGTACAAAGAAGTGGACAGTTCCTATTTTGAGATGTATGACACAGTTTCAATGAATGTGGAGATGAACTCGATCTATAAGATCAGCAGGATCGATAACGGACTCGGCGGAATGGTTTTCGAAGAGATTCCATGCGAGCGGATTATCAAAGATCTGAGTGTTTTCGAGCACGCCACAGATTATGAGAAAATGTTTGATATAACAAACTGGCGGTTTTACATGGCATTTGACGGTGATAAGCCCGTGGGAGCCATGACGATCGCAGGCAGGACCGAAGGCATGAACATGCTCGGAGGAAGGACCGATGCGTGTGTTTTGTGGGACATCAGAGTGTCGGACGAATATAAGCATCAGGGCATCGGCAAAAATCTCCTGAAGATGGGTATCACCAATGCCGGAAACGACGGCTACAGTCAGATGATAATCGAGTGTCAGAGCAATAACGTAACTGCATGTAAGTTCTATGCGGGAATGGGTGCGAAGCTTTCCAAGATCGATATGTACGCATACTATATGGAACCTGATGTCAAAGATGACGTTATGCTTGTCTGGTATCTGGATCTTTGATGGTATAATTAACGCAGGAATAAGATTTAGGGGAAGATCATATGACGCGTAAGGTAACAGCTGAGGAAAGACAGATCATTATAGATAACCCGGAATTGGTAATGTTCGATCCGTATCCCGCTATAAAGTACCATCCTCCTGTTTCACTGGGAAAGGCTCTTATTATTCCTTCTGTTGTTATAGTGATACTGGTTGCGCTATGTTTTCTTTTTCCAAATGTTTTAGAGGATCATCCGACACTGTCCGGTGCGGGAATCTTTATACTGATAGTAGTTTCCTGTGCATTTCTTCCTCTTCTGACCTATTTCAGAAATGACAGGAATTTGAAGAAAGCCAGGGCATGTCATTATTCAGAGCAGCTTAAGGCACGTCTTCCCGAAGAGCTTGAGTGTAAGGTCGTTCAGGTAGAATATGTGGTCTATGAGAAGGCGGAAGGCGGCTGGATCGATGACGGAAAAAAGGAGATGTTCAGTTACTCCGGATTAGTTAATTTTTTCAGGATCGTTCCTCAGACAGATCTGGCAATAGTCTTTTCCGTGGAAGGTAAATTCTTCGCTTACATAAAACGTGATACAAGGACAGAAAGCTTTTACCGTTAAGGCTTCTGATCCTCGAAAAAGAACACCAAATAAAAACTTCCGATGGATTCTTTTCACCGGAAGTTTTCTTATATATGGAGCAGGCTACGGGGATCGAACCCGCGGCATTCAGCTTGGGAAGCTGACACTCTACCAACTGAGTTAAGCCTGCTTTTGATCCTATGGATCATTATACCATCTTCGCCGCTTTTCTCTTAAGCAGGAAGAATACGATTCCTATAGTTACCAAACTTATTAGCGTGACGAAAATGCTGCCCTCAGGACCGAACTCACCGCCTGACAGGATAGCTGACACACCCTTGTCATATGACGCATGGAGTATCGAAGCCGATGATGTGTTTCCGCTGACTTCGAGTCCGAAGAGGTTGCCCTGCGCGAAGTTCCACACACTATGGGCTGCGGCCGTCATGAGAATGCTGTCCTTATATAGACAGATAAGCGCATAAGCAAGCGCGATCAGTACGAGATTGATGAGTGCGATGACGGTAAATCCTCTATTCGCAGCATGGAATATACCGAACAGCAGGGAAGAGAAGAACACGGCGAATGCCTTGCCGAATCTCGGTGCCAGTCTAGGCATCATATAACCCCT
>CADCQX010000066.1 GCA_902803695.1 Oscillospiraceae bacterium | reverse complement strand
GTTTAAGGAGGTGTATTCGTATCGCTAAACCAACATCAAATCAAATGATCAACGAAGAGATCAAATTCAGCAATGTTCGTCTTATCACTAGTGAAGGAGAGATGGTCGGAGTCGTGCCGATTGAGAAGGCATTGGCAGCAGCTGATGAAGCAGGCCTTGATCTGGTTTGCATATCACCTAATCCTGACAACCCGGTTTGCAGAGTAATGGATTACGGCAAGTATCTTTTCGAGCAGGGGAAGCGAGAGAAAGAAGCCAAGAAAAAGCAAAAAGAGACTGAGCTCAAAGAGATCGGAATCAAGCTTACAACAGATGTTCATGATATCGAGGTTAAGCAGAAGGCCGTTATCAAGTTCTTGAAGAACGGCGATCGTGTTAAGATCAACATCCGATTCAGAGGTCGTGAGATGGCATACCAGCAGCAGGGTTTCGCAGTAATGGAGAAGTTTGCTGAGGGAATCGCCGAGTTCGGTCAGGTTGATAAACAGCCAAAGATCGAGGGACGTAATATGGTTATGTACCTTGTCCCTAAAAAGAATTAAGCAAATCAAGTTCAAGGAGGAACAGTAAAATGCCTAAGCAGAAAACACACAGCTCATCTAAGAAGAGATTTAAGGTAACAGGTACAGGTAAAGTTTTGTACTCTCAGGCTTTCCGTCGTCACATCCTTAGCAAGAGACCTACTAAGAGAATGAGACATCTTCGTCACACAGCAGTTTGCTCTGAAGCTAATGCAAAAGTAATCAGAAAAATGATCCCTTATATGTAATTTCAGGATCTGAATTAGAATTGAAACCGACTAGGAGGAAAATAAAATGTCAAGAGTAAAAAGAGGCGTTCGCACAAGAGCTCGTCATCGTAAGGTATTGAAGGCAGCTAAGGGATATTTTGGTCACAAGAGCAAGCTCTTCAAGGTAGCTAATCAGGCTGTCATGAAGTCAGGTGCTTATGCATATAGAGATCGTCGTACAAAGAAGAGAGAGTTCAGAAAGCTCTGGATTGCTAGAATCAATGCAGCAGCAAGAATCAACGGTCTTTCTTACAGCAAGTTCATGAATGGTCTTAAGAAGGCAGATATCGCTCTCGACCGTAAGGTTCTTTCCGATATCGCTATCTCCGATCCAAACGGATTTGCAAAGCTTTGTGAGCAGGCTAAGGCAGCTCTCTAATCTAGTAAAGCTAATATATGAAACATCAGGTGTCCCATTTTTCGGGACACCTTTTTTATTCTCCGAAAATAGACTATATCGAATTACCGTATAATTTATTAAATATCATTGATTCATGATATAATGAATTATTGCAAACAGTAACAGGCGCTTCTATTTTCCGGGGGAAAACTAATATGAGAAGGAAGTCACTTTTAGAACTTGCAGCATTATTTCTTACGATTACCATGATCATTTGCCTGTGTCCGAGCCAAAAAATTAAAGCTTATGGCGAAGATGGGACCAAGGAAGTTGACGGTTATGTATTTACCTATGATCCGGAGCTTGGTTTTTATGTCACCGGTATAGATAAAGGATGGGGTGCAGTCACATATTTCCTTATTGATCAGGGTCTGATTAATAAACTCGGCGGAACCCTTCCGTACTACGTAAGAGAGGATATGTCCGTTACGACCCATTTTTATCTCGGTGAGAATATTACGGTAACTAAGGGTCTGGTAGTTCCTTATCATACGACTATCGCGATCGATATGCAGGGAAGGCAGATCACTTATACTCCGGATGATATATCCGAGGTTATGTGGGACGGAATAACGAATGCACCTGTATCTATCTCTTTATATAATTCTTACAATTTCAACTATATACCGAGTCAGAACGGCAAGGTATATTCTCCTTGGGGTGCGACTTTGTTTTCGGCAGGAAGCGAGTCATACAGCACAGGTTCGATAAGCATCACGGACGTTGATCTTCTCGGCGGATATGATTCAAATTATACGGATGTCAGAAACAGCGCAGTTAAGGTAGTCGGTAACGGTGCCTTTTCGGCATATTATGACAGAAACGGCTGTGTGATCAAAGATTTTTCTGCCGAATACGGCGGAGCGATCTATACTGAGGGAGCGAGATACGAAGTTCCCGGAGGCGGATATACATACGGACCTCACATCAGTCTCGAAAGATCATCTATCCGCCATTGCTATGGAGAAGTCGGCGGCGGAATCTATCTTCAGGGACAGCTTCAACTCTATGGTGATTATAACTATTCAGAACAGACTTCCGAATTTAATTACGGCATAATGGGTTGCGTTGCAGCAGAACGCGGAGGCGGAGTCTGTGCAGAAGGACCGTATGCTATGATCGAAGCTAACAACGGAACCTGCATAACGGAAAACCTGGTCGTAAGTGACAAGGGCGGCGGTATCTATATCGAGTCTGACCCTGATCAGATATCATATAAACTTACTGTCAGCGGAGCTACGAAGATCGCGGGAAATGTCAGCCTTGAAGAAGACGGAGATGCGAATGATCTGTATCTGAATTACAAAGGAAGAGCCTATGATTGTATCTACGTAGATATGAGCAGAGTTAAAGGAAGCAGCATAGGAATAACCGGAGCAGGATTTACGAGCGGATCTTCAGTAGTCCAAGGTTATTCATACCATGAAAGCTACATGTCTGACCTGGAAAACGCATTCTTCTTTGAAAACAGCAAATTTACTCTGTTATCTCCGAAAAAGAACGGTGACGGTACCCGTGCTTATATGACTCTTGTAAAAGGTGACGGATCCCAAGCTGCTGCTCTCAGTGGTTATTCGATCCTGACGGGAGGTTATGGTGTCGGAATTAAGTTCCACGTGTATATACCGGAAGATGATGAAATCGGTGAACCGGGAGATGACATATGGACAGCAAAGATAAGCGCGGCGTCAGATCAAGAACTCTTTACCCTCGGAAAGAATGAGAAGACTATACCTGTTGACAATTATTACAGGGAAGATGATGGTTGTGTAACATTCACTTACTATGTTGATTCAACAGATATGACCGTTCCTCTTCAGTTTGATCTTTATAAGAACGGAGAACTTGTTGATTCCATGACCGGATTTACTGTCAGGGATTATATAGATGCTGTGTGCAAAGATTATAAGAAATACGGTCTTTATTCCTATCAGGGTGCTGTAAGCCTAGCTATGTACGGTGCCGCTGCCCAGGAATACTTTGGATTCAGGACAGATGATCTTGCTGATAAGAACATAACTGATGTTATGAAGGAAAACACGGAATTTAAAGATTACGAGACACCTAATCTTGTTTATGATTACGAACCGAGCTACGGAAATATGCCGTATTACGTGCCTGCCGGTGATCATGTTTCATTTTATGGCTGGACGATGATATTTACAGGAGCTCCATCCGTTAAGTACTATTTCTACGTGCCGGATAAGGCTGATGTGGATAAAATTGAGATTTCTTTCACGCATAATTTCAATCGCGGTACTGTCGAGACATATAAGACAAGCGGATCATATTACTGTGTAAAGCTTAGCAATCTTTCCATGGCTGATCTTTATGGTACGATTAACATAAAAATCAAGTATAATGATACTGGTGAAGATGAGATCGATCTCAGTTGTAAGCCGATAAGTTATCTGCACTGGCTAAGCAATGATATCGGTTCGACGTATTCTTCAAAGGCTCATAAACTGGCAGATACATTCATATTATATTCTAAGAAATACTACTATTAAGGAGAACGAAATATGGAAAATAAGGAAAACTACGTTGTACCGGAATTAGATATAGTTGTTTTAGAAGCTGATCCTCTCATTGATTCAGATCCTTTGTCAGGACCGATTGCCCCAAATACGCCTAATGAAGGTTGATATAGGAACGGTAAGATAGTTATCAAGAAGCGTCTGTGGTCAGGCGCTTCTTTTATGGTATTATTATGACTATGGATATCATCAGAAGTAAGGACAATTCAAAGGTCAAGAGATTGACTCTTCTCCACGACAGAAAGAAAGCTGCGAAAGAAGGTCTTGTATTCATTGAAGGAACAAGGCTCTGTGAGGATGCTCTTTTATCCGGAGTTAAGCCTGTCATGTTTGTTTTTTGCGAAAACAAGCAGGAACTGGCAGATGAATTGATCAGAAAATATGATATCTCCTGTGAGATAATAGCACTTTCCACTGATTGCTTCGAAAAAGTAGCTTCGACCGTTAATCCTCAGGGAATAGCGATGGTCGTTAATGAGCCTGATATGGGAACTGATATCCCGTTCAGGGGAAAAGACGATATCTATCTTTGTCTGGAGGAACTTCAGGATCCCGGAAATCTCGGTACGGTCATAAGACTTGCGGATGCCTTTGATTTTACTGCCGTGATACTTGTTAAGGGAACTGCGGATCCGTTTAATGAGAAGGTCTTAAGAGCTTCCATGGGGTCGGTATGGCATCTTCCGATATTGAAGGTCGATTCGGTGGACAGTGTTTTCGAGTTCTGTAAGGAGCATGATATAAGGACACTTGCGGCTCATCTTAAGGGAGCGCCGATAGAGAAGGCGGAGATAACGCTTCCGAGCTGTTATTTCATAGGTAATGAGGGCAACGGACTTACTGATTCCTGTTCGTCTCGTTGTGATACAATGGTTAAGATAACGATGCAGGGTAAGGCTGAGTCGCTTAATGCGGCGTCTGCGGCATCCATCATCGGATATATATTGTCAACTAAGAGGACGTAATATGCAGATAGTTGTTTTGGGTACTTCTACTAATGCGATAATCCTGGCAGGTCGTCTTTGCAAGAATCACGATGTAATACTCGTTGATGTCGATGCGAGCGAGAAGGCCGCTTATCATAAACTTGATGTTCAGCCGGTTGACGGCGTTATCATCGATACATCTATTCTTGAAGAGGCAGGCGTCAGGGATTCTGATGTAGTCTGTGCATTAAGTGATAAAGAGAATACCAATCTTGTTGCTGCGCAGATAGCCAGAAATATCTTCGGTGTACAGAAGGTCATCGCTTGTACTTATGATACCGAAGAGTTCCAGATGTTTGAGAATGTGGGAGTTTATCCGATATCGGCTACAGACCTTACTGTTGACGCATTTATCAATGCGATCCATGAGAGTAATGAGGAGCCGGAGAACAGGATCGGCGTCTCTATAGTCAATCTTTTCGGAGATAACTTCAAGTTCAAGATGTTCAAGGTCGAAGAAGAACTTGACGGTGTTAAGCTCAAGAACATCGCTGATACTGAAGGCGGTATCATTGTCGGTGTCATGCGTGACGGATCGCTTCATAATTACGATCCGAATTTCAAGGTGGTCTTAAGAGACAAGGTCATCGTAGCTGAAGTTTACGAATAAGCGGGAGATATTTGTATGAAGATAGTTATCGTAGGTGCGGGTAAAGTTGGATTCTTCTTGGCAAGTGAGCTTGTCTTCAAGGGCCAGAAGGTAACCGTTGTTGATGT
This sequence comes from Oscillospiraceae bacterium, assembly GCA_902803695.1. Taxonomy (GTDB): domain Bacteria; phylum Bacillota; class Clostridia; order Saccharofermentanales; family Saccharofermentanaceae; genus Saccharofermentans. Next base: position 744 of record CADCQX010000066.1, on the reverse strand, counting down.
AAGGCAGAAAGCCTGTGAACACATTGCGAATTCGCTCGGCGTAGAAACTGTGTGTGCTGATGCATCTACCGTTCAGGGCTTGTCCAGTGTATGTACGGACGTTGATATTCTTGTAGCTCTTACAGGTAATGATGAGAACAATCTCATTACATGTCAGATAGCCAAGAAATACTACAAGGTTCCTACAACGATCTCCAGGATCAATAATCCAAAGAATAATGATATTGCCGCTATGTTCGGCGTCGATAAGCATTTCTGCGGAACTGATATCATCGTTGATCTCGTTGACAATGAGATCGAATTTAAGGGCATGAGGATCATTACCAAGATCGAGGGTACCGATCACGTGATCGTAGAATTTAAGTTATCTCCTTCTTCGGCAGCATGTGAGAAGAAACTTATGGATTATAAGTTCGTCAAGGACGCCAAGGTAGTTGTCATTACTTCTTCCGACGGCAAAGCGATAACTCCTCAAGGTGATACCGTTATGCACGCAGGCGATGATATGCTCATGGTTTGCACAAAGCGCCGTATTGAAGATCTGTGGGAAGCGATGGTGAAGAATTAACCGATGCTTGTTAAGAGAAACTTTCTACATAGAGTCCTTGACTGGGTATTTAAGAATCCGAGCCGACTGATCATATCTTCATTTCTGTTCGTTATCTTTATCGGAAGTCTTCTATTATTCATTCCGATTTCAACATATTCCGGCCATCATCTGAACTACTTTGAGGCTTTGTTTAC
>CADCQX010000065.1 GCA_902803695.1 Oscillospiraceae bacterium | reverse complement strand
TCCACATGAGCCATATTCACATATGACACTGCGATCTCCGTATGATTGGTCCCGAGTTCATTCAATATCGTAACAGCATTCTCATAACTTATCATGGCCTCATCTTCTCTTCCGATATCAGCAAGAGTCGTTCCGTAGTTATTCAGGAACGCAGCAAACTCATAAGTCTTCGTCATATTATTCTTCTCGAAAATATCCTTCGCACAGGAGTAATACTTAAGCGCCTCTTCACTGTCACCGTACGACTTAAGAGTTGTCGCGATATTAACGTATATAACAGCACTTCCGGGATATTTGTCATCCACGAGACTTAATGCTGTTTCAATTGCTTTCTTTCCCTTTAAAACGTCCTTGTTCCTTCTGTAAAAACCGATCTGTTCATTTGAGATCGTCAGAAGACCTCCGTTATCACCTTGTTTTCTGCATTCTTCTTCCCAATAGGTAAGAAGATCCTCTGCACCTTTTACGTTGTTCGATGCATAGTAAGAATCAAGTTTATCGATTATCCTTCCTGTCGGGATCGCCATTAGAAAACACCTCTTTTATTTGATTTTACCATTATCTTAATAAGACTCCACATTCTTGACTGATCTGTTGCCGGCAAATGCACAACAAAGGACTTTTGATGCACCGTTTAAAAGGAGTACTTCCGCCGCCTCATGAAGAGTATTTCCGGTTGTGGCAACATCATCTATAAGGAGGATCGACATTCCGTCGACGGAATAGTCATCATTAAACTTGAATGCACCTGACATATTTGCCGCACGTCTGAGATTGTCCTTGATCTCGGCCTGTCTTTTAGTGTTTTTCGAGCGGACCAAAACATCTTTAAGAAGAGGGATCCCCAGTTCTTTTCCGACATAAAGACCGATCAATTCCGCCTGGTTAAAACCACGTTCCGAGAGTCTCTCAGCAGATAGAGGTACCGGTATTACAGCATCACAGGAAACATTGTCATTATTAAGACATTTCCCGAGAAGAGTTCCCAGGACCGCGGTAAGTTCACTTTTCTGACCGAACTTTATCCTGTGGATAATACCGGCGATACGGCCTTCATATTTGAACGGAACGTATAAAGTAAGAGTCGGACAGGTATCGTTTTCGTAAGGCTCAGAAAGACAGAACTGCCACCTCTTATCTTCAGGGACAGGAACCAGATCCGTAAGGCATTTCTTACATAGCGGGACGTCAAACAGTCTTATGTCGGATATCTTGCCGCATATAAGACATTCCTTCGGAAACATTATATCCAATGCTTCCTTAATTATTCTCAATGCTCATACCTCTTTTGTGATCGATTATCTTAAGGAAATCGGAAAGCGATGTTATCCTTCTGCTGGTATCGGATGAACGGATCATCCTTCCGAGCATTCCGTAGGTATCGATTATGATGACATTCTTTTTTCCTCTGGTAACTCCGGTATAAAGAAGTTTACGGTTCAGAAGCTTCGGCGACATCCTTCCGAGAGCGATTATAACCGTATCAAACTCGCAGCCCTGAGACTTATGTACCGTCATTGCATACGCCAGATCGATATCTTCAAGAGTCTTTCCCGAATAGACGACTTTACGTCCGTCATCAAGAAGGACCTCAATAGACCTGTTAAGATCGTTTATCTTAGTGATCATTCCCAGTTCGCCGTTATAAACACCAGTAACAGTCTCATTTCTTACAGGATCAAAACTCTCGATGTTGTAGTCATTCTTGACCTGCATCACACGATCCGCATCCCTGAACATTCCCTTACTTCCTACAGGCATGGACGCATTTGTCGGATCTGATGCGATCGACTGTATCTCTTTATTGAGCATGGAAGTTCCGAGAGCATTCTGCTTCGTAGGAGACAGTATCGCCATATCATCATTCCTGTATTTCTCGAAAAATTCAAAGAGTTTATGAAGAGCATCTTCTTCATTCATGGCAGATATGATCCTGAAATCACTGTCATTTCCGATAAGAGTCTCACCATTCAATATCCTGTAAGCATTAGCAGCTATAGAACTCTCATTTTGCTGTCTGAAAACATACTTAAGCTCACATCTCGGTATTGACTCGCACTCCAAAAGATCCGCCAGAAGATTTCCCGGACCAACAGACGGAAGCTGATTAGGGTCCCCTATCATGATAACGGAACTATCGGGTTTGACCGCTCTTAACAGCGAAAGGAACAGGAAATTATCGACCATGGAAGCTTCATCAACAACGATAACTCTCGCATCAAGAGGATTATTGCTGTTCCTTCCGAAAGCGAACCCGTCATCGCCGTTTACCGGTCTAACTTCAAGAAGCCTGTGAATGGTGTGGGCATCAACTCCCGTTGCTTCAGATAATCTCTTGGCAGCTCTTCCCGTCGGAGCACAAAACACCGATGATATCTTCTGCTCTTTGAAGTGGGAAGCAAGTATGCCCGTGATCGTTGTCTTACCTGTTCCGGGACCGCCTGTGATAATTGAGAACGGCTCACTAAAGCACATACGAAGCGCATCTTTTTGAAGATCATCAAGTTCAATATTGTGCTTTTCGGCTAATCTTTTGATCTTCTCATCAGCTTTCTCATCATCAAAGTATGCCTTCTTAGCATTTACAAATGATTCAACTTCGGCCTTGATCCCAGCCTCGGTACGGAAGACTTTCTTAAGAGCGACTCTGGCTCCGTCATCATCCTCACCGCATCCCATACACTTATTATTCTCGAACTTATAAACAACAATATCATCCAGTTTTCTTCCGAGTTCCAAAGCTTCCTTATAAGCCTCCGGGAACTTATCAGATATTTCCTTATCAAGATCGGCAATGACCATATCCTGAACGCTGTTTTTGAGATCAATCGGGATCATATAAGTATTTCCGGAAACGTAATGCGTATCGTTCAATACACAAAGAGCTGCTCCGAGAAGTCTCATCGGATCCATCTTATCGATATCGATCTTTCCCGCGAGATATTCGCAGGTTTCAAAACCGATCCCCTCGACTCGTATGAGCATATAAGGATTAACCGAGATCTCATCATGGCATGTCATACCGAACATATCATATGCCTTAGAAGCCTGCTCTTCCGTAAGTCCGAAAAGACGAAGCTTCAGAATCTGTTCGAGAACCGGCCTTTTCTCCGTTACAACATCACACATGGAAAGAGCTCTCTTTTCAGATAAACCCTTGATCGCCTTAGCAAGAGCCTTAGGCCTTTTCTCAATCTCATCAAGGATATCCTCACCGAACTTTTCAGCGATAAGAAGTCCAGTCTTCTCACCTACACCGTCAAAGTTGCTTCTTATGAACGAAGCTATTATCGGCGCCTTCGAATCCTTATCTTCGATCATCTCGATCTTATTGGCTGTTATCTGAAGGACTCTGCCGTAAAGGCCCACGACTCCGCTGACTTTGTATCTCAATCCCGGAACGATGCTTCCTGCGAAATTTCCTTTTACGGAGAAACTGCCGCAGTAAAATATCACGAAGCCGTTTTTTTCGAAAACGACCTTTGTAGGCAGAACAATAACGTCGGAAACAGATGTCCCGACGTCTTGTTCTTCCGGTATATATAATTTACTTACTTCGTCTTGAGATTTCATATCTCAAGCCTAACAAACTTTTGTTTGTTAATCAACACACTTTAGTCTCAATATATGTCTTTTCGAAAAAGAGGTTTCTATGATCATCAGTGGAATACAGCCTCACCGATAGGGTCTGCCGAATCATCACTATAGACTTCGATCTTTATAGGCTCATTCTCGTACTGGATATCGAGATACATCTCGAACGGATTCAAGAACTTATCGTCAAGATCCTTGTACTCGACCTTCTTGGCACTGTCTCCCTCATAGACCATGAAGTAATCTACTTTCTCGGAATCTTTGATATCAAATACTGCAAACAACTCATTCTCGTTGTTATAAGTTGTGATGCTCACACCGTCAAGGTCAAACTGCTTCTGCATAAGAAAGCCTGTGTTACTCTTGACTTCATACACTCCGTTCTTCTCATTGATCTGGAGCATAGCCTGATTCATCGTAGCCGAACCGCTGTTAGTATTGTACTGGTACATATAGAGCATGTATGTCATACCGAGTACCAATGCGACGCAGCAACCGACAGTTATGAGAACAACAACAAATGGTGAAAGCCACTTACTGATCTTTGTTTCTGATTGGATAGCTTTGTTCAGATGCTTGTTATAGAAAAACTTATAGATGAAATAAACTACCAATGTAATTGCAAGTGAAACCGGTAAAGCTACCAGAAGAAGAATTATAAATAATGCACTAAAAGCCATAACGCACCTCCTATATTCCGAATACGTCTTTAAAGTTGTAGTAATAAGATCTGGTAACTTCAGTCTTTGTACCGTCACTCATATGAAGCACGAACTTCTGAAATACGGATGCCTCGATCCTTCTGATATGCTTCTTATTAATGATCGTAGAGTTACTGATCCTCAAGAACGTATCGGTGTCAAGAACAGTCTCCAGATACCTCAGACGCTCGCGCGAGTTATAGCTGTCGCCCTTGGTATGAATGACCACATCGTGGCCGAGGCTTTCTATGAAAATAATGTCTTTAACATCAACAAAAAACTGTTGCTCTTTGAGCTTGCCCTGAATGTAACGAACTCCGGCATTCTTCCGGATAATCTGATACTCGGCATTAACATCATCTTCTATCCCCAACTTAAGCAATTCACTTCTGATCGGGTCATCCGGGTCAAGCATAAGTTTCAGTTTCATGTTGCACCTCACGTTCTTTAGTTTGAAAAGCTCTTCAATATCATCATACATATATAATCTCACAAAAGAACAATTTTGAGATACTTTGCATAAAAATGGGTATAACTTGCAATGAAGTCCTTTTTTTCGCGAAAAAAACTGCCCTCCGCGAACGAAGGACAGTATAGATTTCAAACTGTTAAGCTATCAGATACCAGCGTCAGCCTTAAGGATCTCAGCCTTATCTGTCTTCTCCCAAGGAAGCTCGATATCTGTTCTTCCGAAGTGACCGTAAGCAGCTGTCTTCTGGTAGATCGGACGACGGAGATCAAGATCTCTGATGATAGCAGCAGGACGAAGGTCAAAGTTCTTCTTAACGATCTCTGTGATCTTCTCGTCTGCGATAACACCTGTACCGAATGTATCAACCATTACGGAAACCGGCTTAGCAACACCGATAGCATAAGCAAACTGAACTTCGCACTCCTTAGCAAGGCCGGCAGCTACGATGTTCTTAGCGATGTAACGGCCCATATAAGCAGCAGAACGGTCAACCTTCGTCGGATCCTTACCGGAGAAAGCTCCACCGCCGTGACGGCCGAATCCGCCGTAAGTATCAACGATGATCTTACGTCCTGTAAGACCTGAGTCACCCTGAGGACCACCTACGACGAATCTGCCTGTAGGATTTACGAAGAACTTAGTATCAGCATCGATAAGTTCAGCAGGAACAACAGGCTTAATAACCTGCTCGATGATGAACTTCTCAAGCTCGTCATGTGATACATCTTCTGTATGCTGTGTAGAGATAACTACTGCGTCAACTCTCTTAACCTTGTTGCCGTCATACTCGACAGTAACCTGGCTCTTTCCGTCAGGACGGAGGAAGTTAACGACCTTGTTCTTACGTACTGATGTAAGCTTCAATGTGAGCTTATGAGCAAGGGATACAGGAAGAGGCATAAGTTCTTCAGTATCATCATTAGCATAACCGAACATCATTCCCTGATCGCCAGCACCTGTATCGAGAGGATCTGTATCACCTTCTCTTGCTTCAAGGGACTTATTAACGCCCTGAGCGATATCAGGAGACTGCTCATCGATAGATGTAAGAACAGCACATGTCTTGTAGTCAAAACCTGCATCTGATCCGTCATAACCGATCTCTTTGATCGTATTTCTTACGATCGTCGGAATATCTACATAAGCAGATGTTGTGATCTCACCCATAACGAGTACCATACCTGTTGTACAGCATGTCTCGCAAGCTACACGCGCTGTCTTATCCTGGGCAATGATCGCATCCAAGACACCATCGGAGATCTGATCGCAGATCTTATCCGGATGTCCCTCAGTAACCGATTCCGAAGTAAAGAGCCATTTACCTACTTTGTTTCTCATAAAAAACCGCCTTTCTTCGTTCATTCTTACCTTCAGCAAAAAAGCCTTCCCCGAAGAGGAAGGCTTTGATCAACTGTATATTTGCCTCTCATCTTTCAGGTTTCCCTGCCGGATTTGGCACCGCTGCTTTCCGCGGTTGTCGGGCTTCATAGGGCCGGTTCCCTC
>CADCQX010000064.1 GCA_902803695.1 Oscillospiraceae bacterium | reverse complement strand
TACCGTATCGGACCATTCGAGATCGAGAGTGTCATCATGGAGCTCCCTTACGTTCTCGAGTGTGCAGTAACAGCAACACCTGACCCTGAGGGTGTAAGAGGACAGGTCGTTAAGGCAACCATCGTTCTCGTTCCGGGTAAGGCAACTCCGAGCGATGAGCTCAAGAAGGAAGTACAGCAGTACGTTAAGACAAACACCGCTCCTTATAAGTATCCTCGTGTTGTCGAGTTCGTTGAGGAACTTCCTAAGACCATCAGTGGTAAGATCAGACGTAATGCTATAAGAGAAGCAGAATAAATATCATTTTTATTTTATAAAAACCGAAAAACTGTCTTGGATACCAAGGCAGTTTTTTGTATACTTACATCTAAGATACATGGGAGGTTATGAAATGAAAAAACTCAAACTGTTTGTAATTCCAGTCTTGTGCACATTTATGTTTTCTTCATGCTCTGATCTACTGGGTGCAACCAGTACTTTTCCTTCAGGGGAGAGTTATAAGAGTGTTTTCGAAGATGAGGAAGAAGAGGAAGAGGAAGAAGAAACTGAAGAAACTTCAGATGATTCGGATTATAAGTACGGAAAGCTTCCGGAGGCTCCTTGGAAGATCAAGGATACCGTTATCTATGATGAGGACGATATAACCATCACAGCTAAGGAACTGGTGACCTACAACGGAAAAGGTTCCTATTACACGTTAGTCTGCTGGATCGAAAACAAATCAAATCACAATATCACATTAACCATGACGCAATTGTTTGTTAACGATATCGAATATCGTACGGAGCTTCCTGAGACAGTTTCTATTCCGGCAGGTACAAACAATACATACTATTCCTTTATCAAACTTAATGATCTCGAGAATCTCACTATCGATGACATCGGTTCACTCGATATTAAGTTTCAGGCACTAAATGATAACGGAGCTACTCAGTTCGAGACCGACCTTATAAATATTAAGACAAACTTCTTCGGCGAAACGGAAACTCCGTTCCTGAAAGGCAGTACGATCATTGCAGATGGCGAATATCTCCTTGCTTCCGTTAAGATCGTCGAAACAGAAGAAGCTAATTTCCTCCAGGTGTTTGCTATGAATAACGCTGATAAGAGCATGAGGATAATAACTCCTACCCTTGTCTTCGGCAATGGTAATCTGGACACCTGTATACGTTTTGATATTCTCCCGCACAAAGGAATAACTCTTCTTTATGATCTCAATAATCCGGTAATCCTTGATGCAAATAACAATGTATTCCCTGACGGCGTCGATATTTCCTTCGCTTACAGATTAAACAAGACATCCGATTACGACTGGGAATCTCCGGTAGGCCACATTGATATTACTGTAGATCAAAAGCCTATCCTTGATGTCTACGGAGATGATCTCGGCGAGGAAGAAGAGTAACGATCAGATATTTAACAAATAATAAGTCCCTGAGCTCGTAAGAACTCAGGGACTTTGTTATGTCAGATTATTCTTCAGACCGATAGATTATACAGGAACATCTACAGTATCTGTAACGAACTTATCCTGCCAGTCATCATAGTTCTGAACAGAAACAGAAAGCTGCATCTCTTCGATCTCATCAATATGATTCTCTTCGAGATCTGAATCATAGATACCGATCGTTCCAACACCGATCTTATCGCCAGGAAGTGTCAGATACATGAAACCACCGATTGTGAATCCGTTAACATCCAATGTATCAACACCGAAATTGTACTCATTATCTGTGTTGTTCTCACAGTATACAAGAACCTGATTGTATCCGTAATCGCCCTCGCTTGGAGCAAATCTTGCAGCGATATAGATTCCGCCCTCATCATAAAGAACTACGTCTTCCTTGAATGATGGCTCATCAGCCTTAAGGTTTGTTGTAAGCTCGATTACTTCGTGATCAATAATATAATCCCAATCATCATTTGTTGCATAAAGCTCAAATGAGATATTACCTATACTCTTGATGTTGTAGTAAGTTGCAAGATCCTCATCACGGAGAGAAAGCTTAGCATATGTCTTCTTACCGGCACTTACGCTACCCTCGGAAAGATATGTGTTGTCGACACATCCGTTAACAAATACATTTGTTGCGCTGAAATTGAGATCTTCGTCTGTACCATTCTCGATAAGAAGCTCGATCTGTGTGCCGTACCAATCATCATAAGCGACATCAGAGACCGTTACCTTGATATCATCATCATCATAGATAACATCTTCATTTATTGTGAGACTTCCGCCAGATGGCTTCTTGCCGCCGTTGTCGTCGTCATCGTCGTCGTCATCGTCATCGTCGTCATCATCGTCATCATCCTCATCGTCGTCATCGTCGTCTTCGTCGTCTTCGTCGTCGTCTTCGTCATCGTCGTCTTCGTCGTCGTCTTCGTCGTCCTCATCCTCGACCTTAGACTTCTTCTTATCTGACTTCTTTGACTTGCTGTCACATGCAGTAAGTGATGCACCCAACATTGAGATTGCGATGAGCAAGCTCAAAAGCGCAAATAATTTCTTGTTCTTCATAAACTGTCCTCCATTACTATGCATACAAATCAACCTGATTCGTTGTCATAATTATAACATACCGCGAACAACATATAATTGTTCAATCGGATTCTACTACATATTATAAGAGTATTCAAATACTCAAATAAACCGTCTTTTATCCAATTCTTTCAGAATTTCTTTAACGATTTCTCCCACATGCCTGTGTCTTATATGTATCCGTATGTCCGCATACTTGTAATAAAGCGGTTCCCTCTCCTTATATACTGTCATTATATCGTCATCATTTCCATTAAAGACTATACCCCTTGAATCAAGATTCCATAGTCTTTTTCTGATAAGAGGGAGATCTGCATCCAAAAAGACAATGATGCCCATTGTCTTAAGTCTTTTCATAACATCTTCGTGGAGTACTACGCTTCCTCCTGTTGATATGACCATTGGAGCCTTTGGAGTAAATTCCATGAGGGTTCTCCTCTCCTTATCAAGGAATCCCTCTCTGCCCCTTTTGTCCAATGTATCCTGGAGTTTCTCACCTGTGCTCTGCGTAATAAGATCATCTGTGTCGCAGAAATCCGTGGCAAGTTCTCTCGCAAGCATCTTGCCTACCGTCGATTTGCCGCTTCCCGGCATTCCTATCAAGATAACAGAAGAGTTCAACACCGATAACACCTCTTCTTCCATAAACCCTTATTGTCAAATCTTTATGTATAGATAATAACATATTATCAAACTGCTATATACCAAAGCTTGGACAGCTCATCAGCCTTTTCTTTGTGCACTTGACGTGTCACGGCGCCATGTTCGCTCCTGAAATACGGCCAGAGGTTATTATATAGTTCGTCTACAGACCTGAAGTCGGCATTCCTTACTCTCGTCAGGTCAAGGATCACATCTGTCTCATCTATCCTAATGAGGACCATCCTGTGCCTTTTATCATAAACGAGCACATCGTCATAAGCCTCATCTCTTAATATGCTCTTGAAGATTACAGGCAACACCGTGTTTCTCGGATTGATCACCGAAAAAGCAACATTATCGATCCTGGAGACATTCAGCTCACGAAGAACCGATGCCGCTTCTCTGTACATGTCCCTTATCGAAAACTGGATCCTTCGCATGAGTTCATCCTGGTAGTCTTCTGCTATTACTGCACCGTATTTGATAGCCTTGCAGATCATGATGAACAGATCCATTTCCATATTGGGGATACAAGTCAGAAACAGATCGCTTATCATCTGCTGGACTTCCGCTGAAGATCTTCTTCCGACAAACTTATAAAGCTTGTCAGCTACGGAATAATCAGACCCTATAAAACGGTATTGATCGTATTCGGCTGTCCTTCCCACGACAGCTTCAGGCTTGATCTGGCGCGGCATGACCTTCTGATCAATGCAATACTTTACAACTGTAAGAAAGCCTTCTATGGTACCGTCATACATAAATCTATCTATTACATTGTTCATACGATCGTCCTCCTTCTCAGGATATGTGGACTAATTATAAAACGCGAACATATGTTTGTAAATATATTTTATGTTCCCTTTTCAGTCCTTAGCATAAAAAAGACCCCGGACACAATGTCCGAGGTCTTGAATAATTCATTGTTTAGGAGCTTATGCTCTGCTTGGACGTGGAAGTCCGAGTTCCTTAAGAAGGTCATCAACTACATCCTTGTCCTTATCTTTACCTGTTGAGCACTCGATCGTATAGATATATGGACCTGAAATATAAATACCACCGTAGGTATCCTGGCTATCAGCATCATAGTATGGCTCGATCTCAGCATCAAATGTGATGTATTTCTTAGAGATCTTAACCTTACCGTCGATACCATCGTGTTCCTTGATGAATTTGATTGAATAGTATGTCTCGTCGAAAGCATACTGAGCTGCTTCTTCGTCCTCATACTCTTCAAATCTGATTGTGAACTTATCGGAATCCTCACCGCGATAATAGAGTTCTGTCTCGATATAGTCAACACCTGTTTCCTTACCTTCGTACTCGGAGAAATCCTCCTTGTCGGCATCCATGATGTCCTTAACTACATCCTTGAAGTCCTTCTCTTCGATCTTCTTAACACCGCATCCTGCAAATCCCATTGCCATAACAGCAACAAGTGCAACTGCTACAAAACGCTTAAAATTCTTCATAATCTAATAACCTCCATCATGCAATTATGCTCTGCTTGGCTTAGGAAGGCCAAGTTCTTCAAGCAACTCATCGATAACATCCTTATCCTTGTCTTTGCCTGTGCTTGTGTAGATAGTGATTATTGTTGTACCTGTGAAATAAATTCCACCGTATCTGTCGTTGGAATCTCCGTCATAAGATGAAGTGACCTCTGCATCCATAACTATATAACTCTTAGTACTCTTAAGCTTACCTTCGATACCGTCATGATCCTTAATGAACTTATAATTCATGACTCTGGAATCAAAAGAATACTGTGCCTCTTCCTCATCGTCATACTCAGTGAAAGTAACATGATACTTGTCGTAGTCCTCACCATCGTAATCGATAGTAGTATAGTCCTTAGACTCGTTCTCGTAGATGTCTTCCTTATCACAGTCAAGAACATCCTTTACAGCGCTCTTGAAATCCTTTGCCGCGATCTCTTTTACACTGCCGCAACCAGCAAAGCTGACTACCATAGCTGTCAAAAGAAGAACCGCTACTACACCCTTAATCTTCTTCATATGAATACCTCCATTCATTTTTGCAAGTTTATGATACCACAGTTATAGCATATTTTAATAGATAAAATGCAATATTTGATAGTCAAAAGTTTTTTTACAAACAAAATAAGCGAATTATTTGAGCATCAGACGGTGGAATACTTTCTTTCCTTTACGGACAATAGCCTCGGAATCAGTAAAATCTTCACTCTTAAGAGCATAGAAAGGATCCTCGATCACGACATCATTCAGGTAGATACCCTTCTGAGCCATAAGACGCTTTGCTTCACCCTTGGACTTAACGATGCCGGCCTTAACGAGAACGTCTGCCAACTGAAGGCCTGCAGAAATCTCGTCACCTGAGATCTCAGTAGTATTCATATTCTCTGACTTACCGCTGTTCTCGAAAATGTCCTCCGCCTGCTTCTTAACCTCAAGAGCAGTCTCTTCGCCGTGAACGATCTTTGTTACTTCAAAAGCAAGTCTCTTCTTAGCTTCGTTGATAGCAGCATCAGTAAGTTTAGCGTACTCATTGATCTCATCCATCTCGATGAATGTAAGAAGCTTCATACACTTGATAACATCAGCATCATCAACATTTCTCCAGTACTGGTAGAAATCGAACGGACTTGTCTTATTAGGATCGAGCCATACTGCACCCTTTGCAGTCTTACCCATCTTCTTACCTTCACTGTTGGTAAGCAAAGTAAATGTAAGACCATATGCAGGTGCCTGGTCCTTTCTTCTGATGAGTTCAACACCACCGATGATGTTGGACCACTGATCGTCACCGCCGAGCTCGAGGCAGCAATCATATTTCTTATGCAGGTAGTAGAAGTCATAGCTCTGCATGAGCATGTATGTGAACTCAAGGAATGTAAGACCTTTCTCGAGTCTTTGCTTGTAGCACTCAGCCGTAAGCATTCTGTTAACCGAGAAGTGAGGTCCGATATCACGCATGAACTCCATGTAGTTGAGGTTTCTGAGCCAGTCACCGTTATTGACGATCAAAGCTTTACCGTCACTGAAGTCAACGACCTTACCCATCTGCTTCTTGAAGCACTCAACGTTGTGGTCGATAGTCTCTATTGTCATTATCTGACGCATATCGGATCTTCCTGAAGGATCGCCGATCATTGCAGTACCGCCACCCATAAGAGCGATCGGTCTGTGGCCTGCTTTCTGCATATGGCTCATGACCATCATCTGAAGGAAGTGACCGACATGAAGGCTGTCTGCCGTAGGATCAAAGCCGATATAGAAACTGACACCCGGCTTGGACAAGAGCTCATAGATCTCGTCTCTGTGTGTTGCCTGCGAGATGTAGCCGCGTTCTTCCAGTATGTCAAATACGTTCTTAGTCATTTTTGTATCCTCTCAAATATATAAAGTCTGTTAAAAAAGGAAAAGCTCCGCCTTGATATAGCGGAGCCTCCCTATGAATCTAATCAATCAGGAGATCAGAAAGCCTGATCTTCCTCAAGACGCTCCTTCTCCATAAGATCCAAGAGATAGTCGTTTGCAAATTTCTCGACATCCTCGGAAGAAGAAGGATCATAAGTGTGACCCGTGATAACTTCGCAGTTCTCTCTGATAACAGGAACTGCTGTG
>CADCQX010000063.1 GCA_902803695.1 Oscillospiraceae bacterium | reverse complement strand
TAACGGGAATTCTTCTTAAAATACAGTCATCGGTACAGTTCTAAGAAACTGTACTTATCACGGGAAAAACAGCAGAATTACAGTCATTGGTACCGCTATAGGACTGTACAAGTAACGGGAATTCAAAAGAAGAGCAAAAAGAATGGGGATGTCCCAAGTGAGTTAAATCACTTTTGAGACATCCCCATCACTTGTATTGGGCTCACATCAGAAAGATGCGAGTTATGAAACTTGATTAAACGCCAACCTTAACGATGAAGAGGCCTTCTGCGCTAACAGAACCTTCTGCGTTACCCATAGGTGTCTCGCAGTTGAATGAGAGGGAACCGTCATCGCCTTCTACATAAACTACATCCTGGCCTTCGAGCTCAGCATCAAGGTAAGCCTTAGCGTCATCGTAGCTTGCGAACTTGAGGATCTCGATGAACTCGCTGTCGCCGTAAACCATGAAGCCCTCAGCGTCATCTTCGCCTGCATCAAGAAGTGTAGCGCCCTCGTCGATGTACTGCTGGCAGAGCTTCTGGAGCTCCGGGTCGCTATAATTATCAGGGGATACTGTGAAGAGGTCTGTAGCAGCCTGATCCTCCTCTACGTATGGGTAGTAGCACATAACACCGTCTTTTGTGATAGTGCCGGAGATCTCAGTGTTGATGGAGAAAGCGGATGTTCCGTTAACTGTGGAGATACCACTTGATTCGGCCTCAGCTACCATTACGTTCTCGTAGTGAGCCTTAGCTGCATCTGCGTCTGTGAACTTAACGCATACGAACTCGCCGTCCTGGGATCCGCCTGTTGCCTTGAAGCCTTCTACGAAAGCGGACTCGTCTGCATTGATGTCAGAAGCTGTGATAGCCTCGATGGTGCAGCCCTCAGCCTTTTTTGCTTCCATCTGGGAAGATACCTCGGAATCACTGAATGTGAGCTCCGGCTCTGTCTCTTCCTCTGTTGTTGTCTCTTCTGCTGTTGTTGTGGTTGTTGTGTCTGCCTTTGTCTCAGTAGCCTCTTCCTTGTTACAAGCACTGAATGCGATCGCTGAACCTGCGATGGCCATTGTCAAAACCAATGCCATAAGTGTTTTCTTCATTTTAATGTTCTTCATGTTTTCAACTCCTTATTCTGTTTGAGGTAAAACTCACCTGCAATGTTACCATTTTCGAGAAAAGGCAACAGTTCAAAAATGAGCAAATTACCAAGTCCTATTTTGTTTCTCGAAAAAAGGAGCTGCCCGGGGGCAACTCCTTCGATCATTCGCGATTACTCTGAAACTGCGACTGCTTCTGTATCTCCGGCAGTTTCAGACACCTTCTCTGTGAGAGTCATGAGACCGTCAGCGTTGATGGAACCGTCCATTGTTGACTGAACATCACCTGTAACTGTAGCTGTGAAAAGGATCTCACCGTCAGCTCCCTCGGAATACTCGATATCAACACCGGCATCATCAACGAACTCCTGGATGAATGTCTTAGCGTTATCAACTGTGTCGAACTTGAGCATGAGGATCGTGTCTGAGTAGTTAGACATATCTACTGCTGCGATACCTTCTTCGTAACCCTCAACGTCGATATCCTCGTAGGACATTGGCATCAGGAGGTACTGGCCGCTTGTCTCGTTCTCTGTGATGAGGTTCTTGATAGTCTCATCGTTGAAGTCGTCAGCCTTTACTACAGGAAGACCGTAAGCGTTTGTCTCCTCTGCATCCTCGGAAGTAGCTTCTGTCTCTTCCTCAGTAGTTGTCTCTTCAACTGTTGTCTCCTCAGTTGTTGTTTCCTCTGTTGTAGTTTCCTCACTTGTTGTTGCTTCAGCAGTTGTCTCTGTAGCCTCTTTTGATGAACATGCTGCTACTGCGAGCATCATGGAAAGAGCAAGACCTGCTGCAATGATCTTTGACTTTTTCATTACAATATTCTCCTTGTATGATGTGTATTGTCATTTGACAAACAAGAAAATTTTATCATTGTTTTCGAGAAAACATGAACCAAAAAAAGAAGAGTGGAAAGTACGGAAAATTGTCACAAATACACTAAATACGACATAAAACCAGAAATTTGCTACAAATGTACTGATTTACGAGATTGACACCCCCATATTTTCAATGTAAAAATAACTCGGTTACATTCCGCTAACGCTGGAAAAAAGGTAGGGACATATGCTTCAGATCAAGAATATCAAAAAAGAATATAAGACAGGCGACCTCGTTCAGATGGCACTGGACGACGTATCGATCAACCTCCGCGACAACGAGTTCGTGGCGATCCTCGGACCTTCCGGTTCAGGTAAGACCACGCTTCTTAACATCATCGGCGGACTCGACCGCTACGATTCGGGCGACCTGATCATCAACGATATCTCAACTAAGAAATACAAGGACCGCGACTGGGATTCATACAGAAACCACACCATAGGTTTCGTTTTCCAGAGCTATTTTCTTATCCCGCACCAGACAGTATTGAGTAACGTCGAGCTCGCACTCACCATCTCCGGTATCAGCAAATCCGAGAGAAGGAGACGTGCCATCGAAGCTCTCGAGCAGGTTGGCCTCGGCGACCAGCTCCATAAGAAACCTAACCAGATGAGCGGCGGCCAGATGCAGCGTGTAGCTATCGCCCGTGCTCTCATCAACAATCCTGACATCCTCCTTGCCGACGAGCCGACGGGTGCTCTCGACACAAAGACGAGTATCCAGGTAATGGATCTTCTGAAGGAAGTCGCAAAGGACAGGCTCGTCGTTATGGTCACACATAACCCTGAACTGGCCGAAGAATACGCTACAAGAATAATCAAGCTTCGTGACGGTAAGGTTACCGCCGACTCTGATCCATATATCCTCGAGAACGAGGAAGTAAAGGCCGAGCACAAGAACATGGGTAAATCCTCCATGTCCGTCGGCACGGCTGTCGCACTGAGCTTCAACAACCTCAAGAGCAAGATGGGAAGAACTCTTCTTACTGCTTTCGCAGGTTCCATCGGTATCATCGGTATCGCTCTTATCCTGTCACTTGCTACAGGCGTTAAGAACTATATCGACGACATCCAGAAGAACACCATGACTTCTTATCCGATAACTCTTGAAGAGCAGACGATGGACTTAAGTTCCCTCCTGCAGATATCTCAGGACAGCACGAACTCGAAGGCGGAAGAACTCGAGAACAGAACTTATGATAAGGTCTATTCCAACTCCACCAACCTGGAGATGGCTAATGCTCTCACGACCAGCATGACAAAGAACAACCTCAAGGCGTTCAAGGAATATCTCGATTCACCG
>CADCQX010000062.1 GCA_902803695.1 Oscillospiraceae bacterium | reverse complement strand
TATCATCGGATACAGGACCGAATTTTTGACCGACACTAAGGGCAATGGTATAATGAACAGCGTTATCAGTGGTTTCGAGCCGTTCGTTGGTGAGATCGAGACTCGTTCTCAGGGCGTACTCGTAGCATTCGAGAGCGGTGATGCCATGACCTATGGACTTTTCAATGCACAGGACAGAGGTGCACTCTTCATCGGTGCAGGTACTCCTGTCTATGAAGGTATGATCGTAGGTATCAACCCGAAACCTGAGGATATCAATGTTAACGTATGTAAGAAGAAGCATGTTACGAATATGCGTGCTGCAGGTTCCGATGATGCTATGCGTCTTACACCGCCGTTGAACTACAGCCTTGAGCAGTGCCTCGAGTTTATCGAAGATGATGAGCTTTGCGAGGTTACACCTAAGAATATCAGACTTCGTAAGAGGATCCTTAATTCTGACTTGAGAGCTAAGGCAATTGCAGCGGCAAAGAAAAAGGACTGATATTGACCTAAGATTTGGGAGTGAGCGATGCTTTCTAAAAAGATCAGAGTAGCTCTGAGAATATTGGTAGTGCTTGTACTGGTCGTACTTTGTGCACTGGTAGGAGTTTTTCTCGGCTACAATTACGTCATTGCCCAGGGTTCCAATATCGATAATCTCAAGCAGGCTATCGCAGAGAACAGATTTGAGATCACCGAAGATACGCCGGGCTGTATCCCGATCGTTATCAAGCAGGGTGATTCCACATCTGATATCGCCACGACTCTTTATGACAATAAGCTGATCGAAAACAAGATCCTCTTTTCTCTTTTAAGTAAGGTAAACGGATTTGACGGTACCTATATCGCAGGTACCCATTATCTCGTTACGGGTCTTAACTACGACGAGCTCATGTATCTTCTGACACTTGAGCCTGAAAGCGTAACGATCACTTTCCCTGAAGGTCTTACCTATACTGAGATCAAGCAGATGCTCCACGACGCGGGCCTTACATTCTCGGATGAAGAATTCGATAAGTGTATGGACAGCCCTAACATGTTCGTCGATTATGAGTTCGTATCCCAGATCAAGCTGTCCGAGGACCGTGACCACGTCCTTTCCGGCTATCTGTTCCCTGATACATACGAATTCGATATCAATGCGAGTCCGCAATCCATCATCAATACATTCCTTAGAAATACCGAAGTCAAGCTCTACGACGAGTACTATGAACGTGCCGAGAGTATCGGAATGTCTATGGATGAAGTTATGACGCTCGCTTCCCTGATCCAGATGGAGACCAACAACGGTCTTGATATGATGCTCGTATCCGCTGTTTTCCATAACAGACTTAATTCGGAGGATATGGATCTTCACTATCTGGGTGCTGATGCTTCAGTCAACTATCTCCGTGAGCTCAATGGTGAGGAGCCTACACTTAACCTTCCTGCATCAGATCTCGCGAATGAGAGTCCTTATAACACATTCAATCACCCGGGACTTCCTCCGGGACCTATCTGTATGCCGGGTCTTGATGCCATTCAGGCTGCTTTGTATCCGGAACCTAACTGTAACTATTACTATTTCTGCGCGACAGGTGACGGCGGAACTGCATATGCGGTAACGTACGAGGATCACCTCGCGAATATTGAGACGTACAAAGGAAACTGGAACTGATGATAAGAACAGAGATATTAAGTCCTGCGGGAGATCTCGAGAAACTTAAGACAGCCGTCGCCTATGGCGCCGATGCCGTGTATCTTTCCGGAAAGACATTCGGTCTTCGTACCTTCAGCGGTAACTTTACCCATGAAGAGATGATCGAAGGTATCGCTTATGCTCACGAGCATGGCGTAAAGTGCTATGTCACAATGAACATCATGGCTCATGAGACAGATCTTACTATCCTCGACAATGAGATATTATTTGTTGCCAATGAAGCCAAGGCCGATGCCGTTATCGTATCTGATGCCGGTATCTTCAGACGTGTTCGAAAACTCGCTCCGGACTTAGAGATCCACATCTCAACCCAGGCCAGTGTAACCAACAGTGAAGGCTGCATGTTCTGGTATGAGCAGGGAGCAAAAAGAGTAGTCCTTGCAAGAGAACTGTCTCTTGATCAGATCAGGGAGATCAAATCCAAGATCCCTTCTGATATGACTATCGAGTGCTTTGTTCACGGAGCAATGTGCGTATCATATTCAGGCAGATGCCTTCTTTCCAACTACTATACGGGAAGAAGTTCAAACCACGGAGCCTGCGCTCAGCCGTGCCGCTGGGGCTATTATGTGGACAAGCAGGAGAATGTCCAGACCGACAGCTTTATCGTTGAGGAAAAGCGCCTTGAGGATAAGCTTCCGATCGAAGAGGATTCTCACGGAACATATATCTTCAACAGCAAGGATATCTCCATGATCGACCATGTTCCTGAACTTATAAGGGCGGGAGTCGACAGTTTTAAGCTCGAAGGAAGGATCAAGGGTGCTTTCTATACGGCTGCCGTAACGAAGGCATATAGGGAAGCAAGAGATCTCTTTTTCGAGAAAAAGGATGATTATGTGCCTGACGAGAGATGGCACGAGATATTGGACAAGATCGTTCACAGGGATTATGCCACGGGATTTTTCTATGATGACCCGGGCAAGAATGCCCAGATCGTTGAGGATAAGTCCTACAACAAGCCTGCTTTCGTAGTAGGCGTGGTCGAAGGTTATGAGAACGGTCTTTATAAAGTTTCCCAGAGAAACAAAGTATTCAAGGGCGACACCATAAATGCCCTGGTACCGAAGGGATATGTGGAGCCGTTCCAGATCCTCGAACTCTATAACGAGGACATGGAGCCGATCGAGTCCACTCCGCATTCCAAGATGACATATTATATGAAGATATCCTCTGACGCCGAGCTTCCGGAGATGAGCTTCCTGAGCAGGGACGGCGACAAGGATCAGGGCATCAAGCCCCAGATGTAACTTCATAACAAGGCACGTGACTTAGCCTTGTAATAATCCGGGAATATAATCTAGATGTGATAGTGTCGGTAATTGTGCATATCAGCCTACCCAGTTTTTCACTCAAAATGGGTCCCGGGATGTTGTATAATATATGGACACTTAAGGAAAGGCAGCGGGAAAAATGGTTTTTAAGAAAAACCCAAGACAACATTTACTTTGTCTGTTGATCTGCGTATCAGTCGCAGCTCCTGTTGTATGCCTGCCTTTGGGACTCGGCACCGGAGTTAATGCCAGGATCGCCGTAAGAAGAGCATACGC
>CADCQX010000061.1 GCA_902803695.1 Oscillospiraceae bacterium | reverse complement strand
GCTGAACACCAACCTGTTTTATATCCATTTCCAACTAGACTGACTTGACCGTGTTCACTTTTATCATTGTAAGCACCAACCCACGATAGTCCTTCCGCATTAACAACTCTGCTTATCGGAAAAGCAACAACTATCAACATTACTGTCAAAAGCATACTTAATATTTTTACAATTGCCTTTCTCATTTTGATCCCCCCTTTTATGTTTATAGGTAAAAACAAAAACACAACCTGCCCAAAAGCAAACCGCGTTAATAGTTCAATTGAAAAAAGACACATGAAGACTCAAGCCTGACTGACTGAGAGATTGTCCGCCTGATGCTCATATACGTTATACCTTTCTTTTACAATCCGAAAACTTTTTTGACACATGTATTATCGCACATCAGAAAGAATCCTGCAAAAGAAAAACGTCCCTGACCGGATTTGTTTTTGGTCAGAGACGTTGTCAGATTAAGTTAATTATTTATCCTCTGTCGATCGCGTAATCTTTACAGATCTGTGTGAACTCAGGAGACTTAACAAACTCATTGAAGACTTCTTCTTTTGTCATTCCGCTCTTCATGTTGTTAAGCCAGAAGTTCATGCCATCCTCGTCAGGTTCACGACCCATGAATGTCTTATACATTCTGGTAAGAAGATCTTTGTTGTCGTAGTTATGATCATTGAACTCCTTACTGAAGAAGAACTCATGAGCTGCCTGCTTACCTGTAAGTTCGAGATTGGTTAGGCCCAAGCTCCAGAACTTAAGACCCTCGGCTTCAGGATCGCGGCCAAGACACTCGGTATAAAGTCTTGTAGCAAAAGCAGTTGCATTAGCTGATGCTATGGTTGCTTTTGCTCTAGTAGCACCAGATTTAACTCCGTAGGAAGCGCATATGTTACACCATTCTTCCGAATTGATGAATCCGTCAACAACTTTGTCACGACCTTCAGTCTTAAGACTGTTCATCCAGAAATTAAAACCATTAGGATCTTTTTCTGCATCACGATCAAAGAATGTCTTGTAGAGGACCTTGAGGAACTGTTCATCGTTTAATCCTCTGTCGTTGAACTCTTTGCTCAAGAGGAATTCCTTTGCACACTGTGCACCGTCAAGGTCACCGTTACCAACGTGCTCACACCAGAAGGCTTTTCCTTCAGGTTCGGACTGACGGTTAAGTGCTACTACATACAAACGCTCAACGAAATCACTGAAGGACATCTCTTCAGGTACTTCAGGAATTTCAGGTACTTCAGGAACTTCAGGCACTTCAGGGATCTTTTTCTCCATAGAGATACTGAAATCAAATTCCATTTTTTCGTACATTACAGGAAGGGCTATATAGTAAGTCTTTCCTCCGGTCAGATCAACTTTGAGATCATAGTTTTCTGCCGGCACACCTCCGGACAGATCTTCAAACATTGCACTAATGCTCTCGCCTATCAGATTTCTGCCGGAATCAAAGACCGCAATGGTCTGCGGTGATACCAGTTCTTTTGAAACTTTCAGATCGTACGTGCCTGTCTCTTCGGGAGTGAAAGAATATATTGCCTGACCATATCCTTCGCCGTCCGGTTGTACTTTATAGTGATACGTCTGTCCGGTCTTCACCTTTTCGCCTTCACCGTCCTCAAACAGGAAACTGAAAATATAATAACTTACACTTGTTGAGCCTTTGCGCTCGTCGCACATTACGACAATACTTTTCCAGTCTGACGGGATCGCTGTCGGAATCTCGTCGACGCTCATGTTTTCTCCCGGAAACGTCCCGTAAAGCGCATATTTAATTTCATCGTCGGGATCGCCGCCGTAAACTGTCTCGGGGAACTTGAACTTACGTTCTTCGCCCGGCTTAAGTGCCTCTATCTTATAGTCGTAATCTTTCCCGTTTTTAAATGTAAAAGCCGGTAACGGCATTATCTCGAATATAAGCCTTGTAGCAAAAGACCCGTCCTTGCTTGTTACATTACATGCATAGTACTCCGATTTTCCCTTGCCGGCCTTTATCTCAAGAGTCTTGTTCTTTGTCCCGATGCTCTGGAAGTGATTATCCTTTGTAGTATCATGCGTCCATCTGTAATCAAGTTCCATTCCGTCAGGAAGACTTCCCGTGACAAGATCGATCTTTAAGTCAGAATCTTCTACCGGAGAATAGTAATTCCAATCTCCGCCATAGTAGCCGCTCCAGAATTCTCCATTTCTCAGCTCCACTCCATAACTGTTCTTCCCCGGCTCCTTGGCCTTGACTTCAATATCGAAGTCATAACTGAAGCGGATCTGAAAAAATTCTTCTGATGCACCGACAACAACATAGTAGTAAGTGTCGCCCTCCAGTTCAACAGATATGTCAGGGCAGTTACTTGACTTTATCAGTTTCCCGCTCAAGTCGTAGACATCGATTGGAATATTTCTGGCATAGTCTGAATACTTTGCCACCTGTTCATCTGCATATATCCTGTACGTCATTGGCTGATCAGTCTTGAACTTAAAGGTGGTCGGCTTCCCGCTATCAAGTATCCATTCATAGGAATACATATTCACGCTTATGTAATCATCCGTGTCAGGTCCATCCGCCCGGACTTTACCTGAATTGATGACAGGTATCAATGTCATACACATCAATACGGTAAGGATCGATGCTATCATTCCCGTAATCCTTTTTCGCGAAAACAAACTCATAGTTACCATCTCCTTTCTTGGGGTTACATCAAACTGAATACATGGTTTGATGATATCAGAATGAGGCACTATTTTCACAGCCGTTTTGCCAAAAAAGCGGTTCCGATAAAGCCAAAATAATAACGTCCCTGATCAATCATCCGTGACTGATCAGGGACGCTGTTATTTTTTGTTGTGTGCTTACTTATCTTTGAATCGCATATTCGTTGCAGATTCCCGTGAACTCCTCACAAGTCGAGAAGAAGTTGAAGACTTCATCTCTGCTTGTTCCCTTGCTTAAGAGATCAAGCCAGTATGCTTTACCCTCAGCTTCAGGTTCACGGCCCATGAAGGTCTTATACATACGGTTGATATACTCTTCATTACTGTACTTAGCATTCACAAATTCAGGACTGTAGAAGAATTCTTTTGCAGCCTGTGTTCCGCTGAGTTCCAGATTGGTAAGTCCCAGACTCCAGAACTTAAGTCCCTCTGCTTCAGGTTCTCTTCCGAGGCACTCTGTATAGAGTCTTGTAGCAAAAGCTGTCGCATTTGCTGATGCGATAGTTGCTTTTGCTCTTGTGGCTCCAGACTTAACTCCGTAAGATGCACAGATGTTACACCATTCTTCCGAGTTTATGAAACCGTCAACTACTTTGTCTCTTCCTTCAGTCTTAAGACTGTTCATCCAGAAGTTGAAACCGTCCGGATCGTTAGCAGCATCTCTATCGAAGAAAGTCTTATAGAGTACATTGAGGAATTCCTCATCACTCAATCCTCTGTCGTTAAACTCTTTACTCAAAAGGAACTCGTTCGCACACTGAGCACCGTTAAGGTCACCATTGCCTACATGCTCACACCAGAAAGCTTTACCTTCAGGTTCGGACTGACGGTTAAGTGCTACTACATATAGACGCTCAACAAAGTCACCGAACGACAATCCCTGCTGAGTAGTAGAAGATGAGGAAGATGATGTCGGTGTGCTTGATGGTGTCGAAGGCGCATCAGGGACAGATGTTGAACCACCAGATGAAGGAGTTGCCGGATTCTGATTGTTTGAAGCCGGAGCTTCAGTAATCAGTTTTGTCGTCTTTGGGATAATCAACTGGACCCCATTATCTGAGCATATATAAGCATCGCGGTTAAATGAGTACTCAGAAAAACCGATTTTCTTATACGCATCAACCAGAATAGAGTTGTTTGAGATATTCAACTCTGAA
Organism: Oscillospiraceae bacterium; assembly: GCA_902803695.1. GTDB lineage: Bacteria > Bacillota > Clostridia > Saccharofermentanales > Saccharofermentanaceae > Saccharofermentans. Next base: position 3,289 of record CADCQX010000061.1, on the reverse strand, counting down.
ATCTCAGTCCCCTCGCAATTCAATATTTTTAAGTCTATATTTTGGCAGACGTCTAATTCCTTTATCGGGTTATAAGAACAACTTAGGGAAGTAAGTTTAGTGTTTTTGCTTGTGTCCAACAAAGATATGTTACTATTACTGCAATTAAGTTCTTCAAGCCATACATTTTTGCTTATATCAAGTTCAGTCAGTTCATTGTTGAACAGATTAATTTTCTGTAGAGAATCGTTTTTACTTAGATTCAGCTTTGCTATCTTATTCCATGAAGCATCAAGATCCACTAAACAGATATTACTGTTAAGATCAATAGTAGTAAGATAGTTGGCGGAACAGTCTAACGTACCGAGTAATGTGCACTCACTGACGTCAAGATCGGCTAATTGATTTCTTTCACAATTGAGATCCCTGATATCACCGGCATTGCTCAGATTTAAGTCTGTTAATAGATTATTCGAACAATTAAGATCCAACAAAGCTGTATCGGAACTTACATCTAAATTCTCAAGCTCATTATCTGAGCAATTGAGTTTTTCCAAACTGCTCAGGTTTTTCACGTTCATCCCCGAAAGTGCATTTTCGGAACAATCTAAGTCAGTCAGAGATTGATTTTTACTCACATTCAAGTAGGTCAGATTATTTTTACTGCAATCCAGTTTTTTCAGCGAAGTGCATTTGCTCACATATAGTGCTGACAGATTGCTGTTTACACATACTACGGTCTTAAGATTAGGTGCCGTACGCAAATTCAAAGTAGAAAGATCGTTGCCTGAGCAATCAAGATAGTTCAACTTCAGATTATCGACCATATATATATTGGATATGTCGTTTGTTGAACATATCAGATTTTGGAGAGATGCGTTTCCTGATATATCAAGTTCTGTAAGCTTGTTTCGAGAACATATCAGGTTTTTCAGAGCAGTATTATTACCAAGCTTCAATTCTTTTATATCATTATATGAGCAGTATAAATTCTCAAGTGAGGTATTGGCACTTACGTCAAGACCAGAGAGTTCATTACATGAACAAGACAAAGTCGTCAGGTTTTCAAATATCTCAATACCTTCCAGGGACTTGATCTGCTTTGACTCTACATCAATACTGCTAACTGATGAGTATTCATCATAACTGAGGCTTCCATCCTTGTTACTATCCAGGTTGCTCTTGATCCAGGAAGCAAATTTGCTGTCCGAAAAAGTAGAGTCTATGTTATAAGACTTCTGTGGATCTGTCTGTGCCAAAACGACACTGCCTGTGAAATTAAAAAAACATACAACAACGATCGCCGAGACGATCTTCAGCAAATGTTTCATATCCATTCTCCATGTATTTCTCCCCAAAACAATTCTGATGATAGCATCAAAAAAACGGCGCTGTCAATCAGCACCGTTTTATTTCAAACAATTTTCTTACAATTAGTGAATTATCTTCTGCTCTTGAGCTCGTTATTGAGATCGTCGAGAGTGATATTCATATCAGCCATAAGCACCAGCATGTGGTACTCAAGGTCTGCGAGCTCTGCGATAACTTCATTCTTATCTTTCTTTGCAGCAGCAATAGCTGTCTCAACAGCCTCTTCACCAAGCTTTTTCGCGATCTTCTCGGTACCCTTTTCCATGAGGTAATTAGTGTAGGATCCCTCTACCGGGTTTGCCTTACGATCCATTATTACGCTGTAAAGTTCCTGAATGATATCCATGTATTTGTCCTCCTATTACATTAGATCTCGGATAAAGTTCTGTAGAAGCAGCTCCTGTTGCCTGTGTGGCAAGCGGCGCCCTCCTGGTCGACTGAATAAAGAAGAGTGTCCATGTCGCAGTCGATCCTTGACTCGATCACCTTCTGGATGTGACCCGATGTCTCGCCTTTTTTCCAGAGGGAATTGCGGGACCTCGAGTAGTAGTGCATATAACCTGTCTGGCAGGTAAGCTCAAATGCCTCGAAGTTCATGTATGCCATCATGAGGACTTCGCCTGTCTGATAATCCCTGGTGATAGCAGGAACGAGGCCGTCACTGTTCTTCTTGAATCTCTGCCAGAGTTCCAGTTCTCTTTTAAGCTTTCTTACAGGGATACCCTGCTCTGCCAGATAATCCTTAAGGTCGCCGATGGCTATCTCACCGAAGTGGAAAAGGCTCGCAGCAAGTACCGCATCCGCCTTACCATCGATTATGCCGTCCCTGAAATCCTCCATCGAGCCCGCGCCGCCTGAAGCGATGACAGGTACGCTTACATTCTCTGCGATGAGAGAAGTGATCTCGTTATCATAGCCGGACTTGGTGCCGTCCTTGTCCATGCTGGTAAGAAGGATCTCGCCTGCTCCGAGTCTAACGACTTCCTTGGCCCACCAGAGTGCATCGATGCCTGTAGGCTTTGTGCCTGCGGCAATAACTACTTCGCAGCCTGACGGGAACTTATCTTCCTGTCCTTCACGTCTTTTGACGTCGATAGCTACGACTACACACTGGGAACCGAAGGTCTCGGCTGCTTCGCGGACGAAGTCGGGATTTTTGACTGCTGCTGAATTAAGGGAGATCTTGTCAGCTCCTGCGTTTAAGATGTCCCTGATGTTTTCGATTGTCCTGATGCCGCCTCCGACAGTGAACGGAATAAATACTTCATTGGCTACGCGGTTTACCATGTCGATGATGGTGTCGCGAGCTTCCAATGTAGCGGAGATATCAAGGAATACGAGCTCGTCGGCGCCTGAGATGTTGTACTGTTTGGCGCACTCGACCGGATCTCCCGCATCGCGGAGGGAGACGAAGTTGACGCCCTTAACAACTCGGCCGTCTTTGATATCGAGACAAGGTATTATACGTTTTGCATACATTTTGTCAGGTCTACCTTTCCTTCGTAGATGGCCTTGCCGATGATGACACCTGCGCATCCGCTGTCCTTAATGTGATAAACGTCTTCATTCGAACCGATGCCACCTGAAGCGATTACGTTAAGTCCTGTCTTCTCAACGAGCTCCTTGGTGCTGTCGAATGCAGGACCTGTGAGCATACCGTCTCTGGAGATGTCGGTGAAGATTATTGTCTTGGCACCGAGTTCCTTCATCTGAAATGCGAAGTCAACAGCTTTAACGCCGCCGCCCTTAGTCCAGCCGTCAACGGCTACCTCACCGTCATGAGCATCGATGCCGATGGCGATGTTGTCGCTATAAAGCTTCAGGGCCTTTTCCGTGAAAGCGCGGTCCTTGATGGCGGAGGTTCCGATAACGCAGCGGGTTACTCCGTAGTCCTCGATCCAGCGCTTCAATGGGTCCATGTTACGGATACCGCCGCCGG
>CADCQX010000060.1 GCA_902803695.1 Oscillospiraceae bacterium | reverse complement strand
TTAGGTGTAACTACGATCACAGGATCGATATCGCCGTTTCCGATAAGGTTATCGAAGATGAACTTAAGTTCAGAAGCTTCGAGATTAAGTCCCCACTCGTACTCGTTTCCTCCGATACCGTGCATCAGATAGATAACGTTGTACTGCCCTTCAGGATCATAGCCTGCAGGAAGGTATACGAATGCACTCTTCTCACAGCCTTCGCCGTCTCCGATATAGTCCTTGGCAAAATATGTGATCTTTTCTACAGTTCCTGATTCACCGCCCTTGAAGGACATCGTGTAATCCGTAGGGATCTCAGACTCGTAGTTATATACGATCTCTTCTTTGGTCGTCTCCGTTGTTGTTGCTTCTGTTGTCTCTTCTGAAGTAGCTTCGGAAGCAGTAGTATCAGAAGTAGGTTCAACGATCGGCTCATAAGATCCGCAGCTGCAGAGAAGTCCTGTCAATACTAAAGCAGATGTCAGTGTTAATATCAGTTTTTTCATGTTTTTATCACCCTCTTTGTTTTTGGCATAGAGACATTATATATTTTTGAGAGGGATTATCATACTGAAAAAACCAACTAAAACACCCCACAAACTCTTTGTCAGCATGGGCTTTATATCACGGTTTCAATCAAATTAAATATTCAGTTATCCGGTTATGCGGCAACTTATTTTGCAAATGCGATCTTTGCGAAGTTGTAGATACCGAGGTACCAGATCGGCCAGTCATGAACGCCCGGCTCCTCCTGCCATAGGAAATTCTCGTTAGGGATCATCTTATCGCTGAGGTCAGGGAGGTTCTTTGCAGCGGTACTTGCGCTCCAATATGCGCTGTAATCTTCTGTTCCGCAGATGCTGTAGAAAAAGTTGACAGAATATTCGGAATTATTGATCGTTTCTGCAGTTACGGAAGCTTCATTGGATGTAGGAGCAGCCGAGAAAGCACCGAACCATGAGAACAGATCCAAACATTCGCCGATACCGATGTTGATGGTCTGCATTCCGCCCATGGAAAGACCGGCCATTGCCCTGTGCTCACGTGCGGCACTGAGGTCATAACCGTCAGCAGAGAAATCAGCATACGTAGCATAATTCTCATCGATATAAGGGATAAGATCGTTACGGAGTTCATATCCGAATTTATTGAAAGCATCCACATCATTAGTGTGCTTGCAGCCGAGTGCTTTGCCGTTAGGTGTAACTACGATCACAGGATCGATATCGCCTTTGCCGATAAGGTTATCGAAGATGAACTTAAGCTCAGAATCATCGAGATCAAGTCCCCACTCGTGCTCGTCTCCGTTGATGCCGTGCATCAGATAGATAACGTTGTACTGGCCATTAGGATCATAGCCTGCAGGAAGATATACGAGTGCACTCTTCTCACGGCCTTCGCCGTCTCCGGTGTAGTCCTTCGCTAAATATGTGACCTTTTCTACAGTTCCTGACTCGCCCTTGAAGGATGTAGTGTAATCTGCAGGGATCTCAGATTCGCAGCTAATTACGTTCTCTTTTTTAGTTCCACAACTGCAGAGAAGTCCGGCTAAAACTAAAGCACATGTAAGTTTTAATATCTGTTTTTTCATGATCTTATTACCCTCTCTATTTCCGGCATATAGTCATTCCATAGATATTATATATTTTTGAGAGTAATTATCATACAGAAAAAACTAACTTACATACTTTTGTCAGTTCTCGGTCACATCGTACCGCTTTACTCTTCTCCAGTTGATAAGGATAACAGGGATAACGACCATAAGATCACAGATAATCGTCGCTATGAGTCCCTGCGTGGAAAAAGAGCAGAAACCGTTACCCTTAGGAGCCATAATGTAGTTGACTGCCAGGATCACAATAGCGCATAGGATACTTCCGAGGATGAGGGCCGCAGTATTGATCATCAACACTTCGCCTGCGATCTTCAAAAAGATCCTGCCTTTTTTGAAGCCCAATGCTTTGTAGATCGAGAACTCGTATTTTCTTCTGTCGTAGATTACGGAAAACAGGGAGTTGATCGTGACCGCAAGAACAACACCTACGATGGCAACGATCAGATAAAGGATATAGATCATGAAACCCATCTCTTCGTGAAAAGTATTTAAGTATTTTTCCAGACTGGCGGAAGAAAGATTAGGGTTTTCATCTGCGACTTTTTTGATGATGGCCTTGATATCTTTATCGGCTTCTTCATCCGATACATTCTCGCCCTTAACAAAAAGAGTACAGGGATTCATACTGACATTACCGACAGCATACGCGAAGATCCCCGGCTCATCAACGATCTCGACAATAACTGAATCTCTCAATCCGTAAAGATGATCATGATCTCTGTCGACCTTGTCGCCTTTTTTTGCTCCGATGTTATTTGCCAGATCTCTGCTTATTACCACTTCGCCTTCATTAAGATCCACATCTTTCTTTATCACATGTACTCTTGAATTAAAAAGATCGAAGTCTTCCTTTGAAGCAAAAACAAATGAATTCGTACCGTTTTCGAAAGACATTATGGATGTGTAAGCTATACTCATCTCTCCTGCGAAGATAACTGTATTTATGTTGTCCGTCTTATAAGAATCGACATTCTGAGTGAAGCTGTCATAATTGTCCATGACTTCAGCGTTTCCGCTTCTGGGCTTTACAAAACAGAACCTGTCCGGTCCGTGGTGAGTGATCCTATAGACATCCTCAGGATTATTGATATACATTCCCGCGAGAAAACATACCGTAACCAGCGACAGGACAATAGCCGCGACGATACTTCGTTTATGATCTCTCAGGATATATGTCAGCGGTGAAAAGGGATTCATACTTTTCCCTCCGTAACTTTGGATATGGATCCGTCCCAGATCTCTACCGTAATATCAGCATCTCTGATGATGCTCCTGTCGTGTGTAATAACGAGGACCAGTCTTTTCTTCGAATAATCCTTGAGCTTTGCCATTACAAGATAAGCATTCTCATGATCAAGAGAAGCCGTCGGCTCATCAGCAAAGAGCACCTTAGGATCGTTCATCATCGCCCTTGCGATCGCTACTCTCTGCCTTTGTCCTCCCGACAGTTTCTTCGGGGTCTTATTAAGTTCACTTTCCTTAAGACCGATATCAAGAAGAAAGTCCCTTGCTTTTTCTCTCGAAAACTTCAGATCCTTAGTCGAAGCGATAACGGCATTTTCCATAGCTGTCATATAAGGAACAAGATAGTGGCGCTGGAAAACAAAACCAAACTCATTTCTTCTTAGGTCCTGACGCTCACTGTCAGATATACCGTTAAGTGATCTTCCGTTATAGATGACATCTCCGTCAGTGAGCTTTTTCAGTGTGGACATAACATACATCATAGTTGATTTACCGGACCCTGATGGACCGATGATACCTACAAGTCCCGTATCGGGAAACTTGATGTTGATATCCTTCATTGCATAGACTTTTTCTTCTTTATCCATGTCATATATCATCGTTGCATTCTTAAGTTCAAACATAATATCCACCGCCTTACTCAATATCATCAATTGTTGTGATCTTTCGAAGCTGTATAAATATCGGAATATTGCACAGAGCAAATACTGCCAGGAAAGCTTCGGTAATAAGCCTGATATCCTCTAGTCTTATCATCCTTACCGAAAAGCCCTTAGGATCGATCATCAGTGTCTTTATCAGAAGCACTGATGCTACCGACAGGACAAATGTCGTTATGACCGCTGCCGCAAAACATATCAGAAGTTCCTTTATCGCCATAAGATAAACATCCGTAACCGAATATCCTATGGAATTCAGAAGACACCATTCTTCGTGTCTGTCTCTTATGTGAAGCGCCAGGACAGCTATTACGCAAACAAGCAGAATAGAGACTGAAACACCTGTAAAGAGCAGCTTTATCTTTGGAACAGATGCCATATCCTCTTCATTGAACTTTATCTGACTGGCCTTATCATCATAAAACGACAGTTCATGTCCCGTTTCAGTTAACTTCTCTTTATAGTCGATATCGTTTTCATCATGAAGGATCATGCACATATAGTTATTCTCATTCGACAGAGGCAAACCGAAGAATGCATAACTGTCACATCTGACTTTACCGACTATCTTGTAATTTTTGTTAATGTAGAAAAACAGTTCATCTCCCTGATTCGCGAAAGACACCTCGTCAACCACCAGTTCTCCCGGGTTTTGAGGCATCCTTCCCTCAACAAGTTTCATATCACATTTATAATAGAATTTTTTTGCATCTTCAGGGGTTTGGAAATAATAGAGCGGTACGCTCTGCATTCCGACAGTACTCTCGATCTTAAAGACCCCTCGTCTTACGACCAAGACTTCCTCTCCAATATCCCCGGATACTTCCTCAGCTTCCTTTTCGATCAAAGGAAGGACCTTCTCATCGAAACTTAGATCAGGATCTTCAACATAATCTTCCGGTACATATCTTGCTACGTCCTCATAAAACAACGCTACGTGATCATACATCTTTTCAACAGGCTCACCGTACGGTTCCTGAAATGTTCCCAGGAAATAACCCAAAACATAAAGCATCGTTCCAAAAAGCGAGATACTTATGACCAACGCCAATATCCTTCGCTTATTGTTTTTGATGTACGGTAAAGGTGAAAGACCTGTCTTTTCCCTACTCATCTGCACTTTTTCTCCAATCGCAACACACAATCTTCATGCGTTCTTACGAGATTATAGTATCGCTATTGAAGGATCGTCTGAAGTGACCACGGTCACATCTTAAAATATGACCACGGTCATATCAGCTGTTAAGTACTGATACGAGCTTCGCCCTGTCGTGAATATCGAATTTGTCGTAAATAGAAGACATATAGTTCTTGACCGTGCCTTCGGAAATAAAAAGAACAGATGCGATCTGACTATTGGTGCATCCGTCAGCTATGAGCTTACAGATCTCCTTTTCCCTGTCCGTCAGATCTTTCCCTTCATATGGATCAACCGAAGATTTAGATACCTTCTCACCTGACATCATGCCGGTAAGCTTTTGCATGACCTTATTATCAAGTACGCTCTGACCTTTCAGCGCCTGGTCGACAGCGTTTAGTATCGCATCTTTACCCGAGTCCTTAAGAAGATAGGAGATCGCTCCTCCTGATATAGCTTCAGCTATATTTTTCTCATCATAAAAAGTCGTAAGTACGATTATCTTAACATCAGGATAGGAAGCATGAACTTTCCTTATAAGTTCGATACCGCCCATTCGAGGCATATTAAGATCTACGAGCATCATATCCGCTTCATGCTCTTCAAGGATCTTCAGCGCATCAACACCGTTTTCGGCCCTGCCGACAACTTCATGACCGCCCTTAAGTGTCAGGATTATCTCCATGCTCTCCGTCAGGAGAGGTTCATCATCTACAAGGATTATCCTCGCCATTTATGCCTCCTTCAAAGCTTCGACTCTCGGAATATCGATTGTTACCTTGAAACCGTCGGAACCGTCGATAACCGTCTTGCCTCCGAGTGAAGATACGTGTCTTTGAAGTTTTTTAAGACCGAATCCTTCCTCCATGAGTCTTTGCTCCTCTTCATATGATATACCACCGAAGCCCTTACCGTTATCCTGAACCTTGAGCATGATATGCTTTGCATCCATGATTAGCATTATGACAAATACCGTGGCATTGCCGTGCTTCATTCCGTTTGTTAAAAGCTCGGATAAGGCTCCGGAGATAAATGATGCAACTGATATGTCTATCATACCTTCATCATCTATATCATCAAAGTTATGATACACCTTTATGTCCGTATCCATAGAGAAATTGGACGTAAGTTCCGACAGTGATCTTACGTAATCCTTGACTATTATCGTGTTATTCTTACTGTCCAAAGTCCTTACAACACTTCTTATGGAATCGATGCTTTCCTTTATCCTGTCGTTAGCGACAGTCATCTTCTCTCTTGCCATGTCGCTGTCCGTATCCACCAGGATCTTCGCTGCATCGAGAGTAACTGAAGCAGCCGACAACGTATGTCCGACGGAATTATGGATATCCCTGCTTATCCTCTCTCTTTCAAGAAGTCTCGCATTCATCTCTTCCTCCGCCATCCTGTACGAAAGCTCCTCGCGAAGTTTTCGCTCAGTCATACTGTCCAGTGCCGATCTTCGAAGTGCCTCATCATAGTTCTCGCTTATAATAGACATCTTTTTCGAAAAATATGAGGCAACAATATACATTGCGACGCCTCCGAAAAGTACCGCCATATACCTGAAAAGATCTATGCCCTGAACATTTCCTTTGTAGAAGCACAGGCCGAGTCCCAACGCAGATCCGAAGATTGCGATAAGTGCCTTAACGAGCGTTTTTTTGACCGTCATGACCTCAGAAGCAGCAGTAAGAACAAAACCGGACCACCATGCATATCCTGATACAGGAAAGATCGAACAACAGATGCCCAAAGTAAGTAACTTAAAGATCCATGAAGTCTTCTTACCGTCGAAAACGATCGATGCCGTTACAAAGATCAGCATCAGCGAGATCCAGACAGCAGCCGCCGAAAATTCCCACTGCACTAGGATCATGATCCCTGCTACGATCGTAAGGATCACGGAATAACTCCAACGTATCAGTGTAATGTCCGACGATATCTTCTGCATCTGTTACCACATTCTGTAATTTCCTGACAAAGCAAGAAGCGCAAACATATAAAGACAGTTGTCATAATATCTTCTGACGCCTTTTCTCATCGGCTGATTCCAGAACCATTCAACCCACTGACGTGCGATCGCAAAATCACTGTTCTCATCATCACTATAAGGAACAGAAAGGGCACCCTGAGCCGTCGTAGCGAGAAGTCCCAGAGGATGGAGCAATGTTCTGTCTAAAGGAGTACCGTCGATCTTAAACTCACAACGGCAAGCTTCAAGATCGGTTCCGAAGAACTTCATCATGCGGATAGGAGCAGAGACCTGACCTGCGTCTTTTCCGAACCACTCTGCATCAAGACCAATATTAGCTGCTGTTCTATAGGCATCACTATAGAAGTTACCGAAGTAACCTCCCCATGGCATCTCTTTATCATACGGAGTACCGTCAAAGTTTGCATATTCACTGCTAAGACCCGTCTCCTTATGACATGCTGTAGCAAGATATTTACGGCTTGCATCTGCAGCCTTTTTCCAGAATTCACGATCTTCCTCATTTGCCCACAGAGCAAACAGATCGTAGAAGTGCGGAAGATGATAGGAAGGATCTGTAAACGGGCATCCCGGAACAAAAAGGATCTGTGCATTGTCCCTGTTCCACATAGCTTGACCCGGTCTTCCGTTCTCGCCCTTATGAAGGCAGGCACTAAGGATCTGTCTTGCCTGCTCACTATAGTTAAAGATTCCCTCTCCGTCACCCCATCTGTGGGATGCGAAGAAAAGTGCCATTGCAAAGAACTCTTCTCCGTCAGGTGCCGGACCGTATGCATTAGGTGTTCCGTCCAAAGCACAAGACCATGCGAAGTAACCTTCGTTCTCTCCGGTCTCCATATACATATATGTCTTAGCCCACTTCCAGATGCGGTCGAACTCTTCCTTCATGTCGAGCTGAACGCACATCATCATACCGTAGGACATGCCTTCTGTTCTGGCGTCATTATTTCCCGTATCAGTGAGATAACCCATGTCATCTCCTGCATCACTATAGATCTTCTCATTTTCATCATAAAAGAAAGTCTGGACAGCATCCTTGATCTTCTTATCGATCTCTTCGTCTGTCTTGCCGATCTCCTTAAAGATGTTTCTGTAACTGCGATTGTTTAATTCCATAAAAAAACCTTCACTTCTGTTGTAGTGAAGGTATTGTATCATAGATCATCAATTAAATGATATTTCTTATTCCCTCGCAGATCCTTCTGGCGACTAAAGGGTTATTCATCGTATAAAGATGGATGCCTTTGATGTCACTTACGAGAAGATCGATTATCTGGCTTAGGCAATAAGACATTCCCGCATCGAAAAGTGCCTCCTTATTATCTTCGTACCTTGAGATTATCTGCTGGAATCTTCTCGGGAACGATGCGTGGCAAAGAGAAACCATTCTCTTGATCTGCGCCGCGTTAATGACCGGCATTACACCCGGAATAACCGGAACGCCGAGTCCTGCGATCTCACATTCCTCATGAAACTTATAGAAGATCTCATTGTCGAAAAACAACTGTGACAAAAGAACTTCCGCACCTGCATCAACTTTCTTTTTGAGACTCTTCATCTCGGATATGACATTAGGTGATTCAGGATGGCACTCAGGATAACAGGCTCCCAAAAAGCAGAAGTCATTATCGTTCTTGAGATACGATATAAGATCAGACGAGTGTTTGAAATCATCCTTGGCCCCTGCGTTCGGATTAGGATCACCGCGGAGTGCGAGAATGTTTTCGATACCTTCATATCTTAAGACCTTGGCAAACTCGTCGATCTCTTTTTTATCGTAGTGGAGACAGGTAAGGTGTACCACAGGCTCAATGTTATAGTCGTACTTTATCTTCTTGGCGAGCTCGATCGTCCTGTTACAGTTGGACGATCCGCCTGCACCGAAGGTAACGCTTATGAAGTCCGGCTCGAGTTCGCAAAGGACCTCAAGTGTCTCGTCGATATTTTCAAGTTCAGTGTCTTTCTTGGGAGGAAAGATCTCGAACGAGAGACTTCTTTTCTTGTTGTAAACCTGTGATACTTTCATACTTATCCTCTGATCTTCTTGGCAGCCTCTACCAGGTTGATAAGGCTCTTCTTTGTTTCTTCGTCTCCTCTTGTCTTAAGACCGCAGTCTGGGTTTACCCAGAGCTTGCTGTCTTCGATCTTTGCTCTCATCTTTGTAAGAGCATTAACGATCTCGTCTACAGAAGGAACGCGTGGGCTGTGGATGTCATATACACCAGGACCTACTTCTGTCTTGAAGTTATTCTCCTTAAGAGAATCAAGGATCTGGAGATCTGAACGTGAAGCCTCAAATGTGATAACATCTGCATCCATTGCATCGATAGCAGGAATGATATCCGTGAACTCGCTGTAGCACATATGTGTATGGATCTGTGTCTCAGGCTTAACCTTGCTGTGAACGAGTCTGAATGCAGG
>CADCQX010000059.1 GCA_902803695.1 Oscillospiraceae bacterium | reverse complement strand
CCGATAAACGAGATTTCCGGAGTTTTCTCAGAGTTATCGGATTCTCTTGCATGTGCATCGCGCATTTTCGAGTATCTTGATGAGGAAGAAACAGAGAGATTTGATAAAGAATGCTCTGTCGAATTTGAAGGAAATATCGAGCTTAAGGATCTCGTTTTCTCATATGACGGCAAACGTAATGTTATCGATGGAATGAACCTAAAGATCCCGTCAGGAACCAAGGTTGCAATTGTCGGAACAACAGGCTGCGGTAAGACCACGCTTATCAATCTTCTTATGAGATTCTATGAACCTAAGTCAGGACAGATACTTGTTGATGGTAAGCCTATAACAGATCTTTCGAAGAATGAACTCCGTTCGCATGTCGGTATGGTTCCGCAGGATACCTGGTTTAAGACAGCAACAATAAAGCGTAATATCCTGTATGGTGTCCATGACAGGGAAGTATCCGATGAGGAGATAGAGAAGACCTCCAGGCTTTTGGGCGTTCATTCTTTTGTTAAGCATCTTCCGAAGAAATATGATGAGCTTATAACCAGTAAGAGAGAGGATATCTCTGATGGCCAAAAGCAGCTTTTGAGCATAGACAGAGCCTTTATGAGCGATCCTGAGATACTTATCCTTGATGAGGCTACTTCATCGGTCGACGCGATCACTGAGAATAAGATAACCTCAGCTGTTAGAGTGCTCTGTGAGGGAAGGACTTCGATAATCATAGCTCACAGGCTTTCTACGATCATTGATGCCGATATGATCGTTGTAATGGACCAGGGCAAGATCATCGAACTCGGTGATCATAAATCTCTTGTCACCAAAAGCGGTTATTATTCAAAGCTTTATGATTCGTTCATGCAGTGATAGAGCTCTTAGACCAACATACTTGACATCATCAAGATAAGTTTGATATTTTATTGACATATAGCAAACGCGTTGATAAGGAATATTACCTTTATCCTGGTCGCACAGAGAGTTGACGGTTGGTGCGAGTCAACGGATAGGGATCTTGGGAACTCACCTTTGAGCGGTCGGACAGAAAGCATATGTGATTAAGTTCGAACGGAGAAGTCCACCGTTATTGGGACAGAATATCAGGAATCATTCCTTGTATTCGGTGAGTGCATCCAATGACGGATGAATTAGAGTGGTACCGCGAACGCCCCTTCGTCTCTATGTAGATGAAGGGGCTTTTTGTTTGGAGGTATCAACAATGATGAATTACGGTAAGTACAAAAGACCGCCTATGGTTCCGATCAAAGACCGCAAATGGCCGTCAAATCAGATGACCAAGGCTCCTATCTGGTGCTCAGTCGACCTGCGTGACGGCAACCAGGCTCTCGAGATCCCGATGAATCTTGAGCAGAAAGTCTATTTCTTTTCTTACCTCGTAAGGATCGGTTTTAAGCAGATCGAGATCGGTTTTCCGGCAGCTTCGGAAACTGACTATAATTTCACACGTTATCTTATCGAAAACAATCTCATACCTGATGACGTGGCGATCCAGGTACTTACACAGTCCAGGGAGCACATCATCGCGAAAACAATGGAAGCCGTTAAAGGCGCTCCGAATGTTATCGTGCATCTTTATAATTCAACCAGCACTCTTCAAAGAGAAGTCGTTTTCGGGTTTGACAAAAAAGACTGCATAAACCTCGCTGTCGAGGGTGCTAAACTCATCAAGGAATATATCGAGAAGGATACATCTGATACGAATTACATTCTTGAATATTCTCCTGAAAGTTTTTCAGGAACAGAAGTTGATTTCTCAGTCGAGATCTGTGACAGTGTGCTCGATATATGGCAGCCGACACCGGATAACAAGGCTATAATCAATCTCCCTGAAACAGTTCAGCTTTCTACTCCGAATGTTTATGTTGATCAGATCGAATATTTCTGTACTAATACCAGATGGAGAGATTCTATCCACGTTTCTTTGCATACTCATAATGACAGAGGAACAGGCATCGCATCATCTGAACTCGGAATACTTGCAGGTGCTGACAGGGTAGAGGGTACACTGTTCGGAAACGGTGAGAGAACAGGTAATGCTGATATCGTTACTCTTGCTATCAATATGATGATGCACGGTATCGATCCTATGCTCGATTTTTCAGATATTGATGAAGCGATCCATATCTATGAGACCTCCACGAGCATGCTTATCGATGACAGACATCCTTGGGCAGGAAAGCTTGTATATTCAGCATTTTCGGGCTCTCATCAGGATGCTATCAAGAAAGGAATGGAGCATCTTAAGAAGTCAGGCTCCGATATATGGGAAGTTCCGTATCTTCCGATCGATCCTATGGATGTTGGACGTAATTATGAGCCTATCATAAGGATCAACAGCCAGTCCGGAAAGGGCGGTGTGGCTTATGTTATGGAGCAGTATTTCGGCTTGAGACTGCCTAAGAGTTTCTTAATAGACTTCCTGCCGATCATCAAGGATGAGACTGACAGAAATATGAAGGAACTGACACCTCAGCAGATATTCGACATTTTCGATGATACCTATATAAATGTCGTAACACCGTTCAGACTTGTTTCATTCTCTGAAATTGCCCATGATGATAAGCATTCTGAAGTAGCAGCCAAGATAATGTACCGAGGCGAACTTAAGAGAATCAAAGGTAAGGGAACAGGTCTTTTGGATGCGTTTGTCAACGGCTTTACTTCGGCCTTTGATATCAGTTTCTCAATCAGCATGTATAACGAGCATGCTATGAAGAGTGGTACGGATTCAGCGGCTATCACTTATATCGAGATCAAGAAGGATAAGGAACGTAATGTCTATCTCGGTGCAGGCGTATCAAGTTCAGTTACGAAGTCGTCTGTCAGAGCTATCATTAGTGCAGTAAACAGAATGATCAAATAAGAATAAAAATGACCGGAGGCTTTCCGGTCATTTCATTTTATAGCATTTTCGATTTGTTTCTGAAGTTCCTGTCTTTTCTCTTGATGTTCCTTCTTCTGAATATGAAGATCGCGGCGATCAGTATGACTGCCAGAGCTGAGATGCTAAGAACTGTTATTATGAGTTTTTTGAGCCTGCCCCAGAATTTGCTGGATGACTTCTCAGGAGTGATCTCTGATAGGCGCTCTTTGGCTTCGATAAGAAGATGAATAGTTCCGACTTCATATGTGTAATTATCACTGTATCGCCTGTATAGAGGGATATCAAATGACTGAGAAGTAACATTCGGATCGATCACAACTCCAGAAAGCTCGATAACAGCCGTATAACCGCCGATAGCTCTGGATGTCAGGGTAGTATGATACGGATTAAGATCAATGGAATAATCAACGATCTTAAGGTCGGTATCTACTAGAAGCTGGGTGATCTGAACCTCAGTATTATCTTTAAGCGTCGTATAATCTGCCTCATCGATAGCTACAGTCGTAAATTTGTTATATCCGTATTCGAATAATTTTATGATGTCTGAATATCTGATCTCTGAATCTTCGGCTCCGAATATGGCTGCGATAAGTACTCTGCCGTTTTTATTGGCTGCAGCTACGATAGTGTTTCCGGCTGCTTCCGTAAATCCGGTCTTACCGCCGATATAGTACTCATAAGCATACATTTGGGTAGAGATGAATCTGTTGGCATTAAGGATCGTTCTCTTATCGTTGTACTTATTTGTTTCAGGGATCTCATATTGAGTTGAAGTTGCTATTTCACTGAATTCAGGATAAGTAAGACATGCCTCGAGGATCTTACACATATCACTTACAGTAGTGAGATTAGGCCTTTCAGGGTCAGAAAGACCATAACTGGATGTGAAGTTTGTATTTGTACATCCGAGTTCTTTTGCTCTCTCATTCATAAGGGTGCAGAAATCAGCTTCCGATCCGCCGATATGGATTGCCAGAGCTAATGTAGCATCATTACATGATTTAAGGACTGCTGCATTGATTAGAGCTTCTACCGTGAATTCTTCACCCTCAGTCATTCCGAGTCTGACGTAATCTTCCGGAATACCTGTAAACATCATAGGTGTGATGGTTACGGTATCACTCATGTCACAGTTCTCCAATGCGAGAAGGACTGTCATAAGCTTAGTTGTTGAAGCAGGTTCCAGTGCTTGATTTATATCCAGTCCATAGAGATAAACCTGTGACTGTGCATCGAAAAGAACAAAAGACTTACCGTTAATCTCAGGTGCTTCAGGATTATTTTCATTGAGGAAAGCTGTCTTTGCATCCTCGGTAGATACTACGATCTGATCATCAGAAGCGGCAGAAGTCTCTATAGCAAGTGTTGTCTCTTCTGAAGTTGTTTCTCCTTCGCTTTCAGGGTCTGGATCCGCATATACGTTATCGAAAATACCAAATACCAATATAAGGGCCATAAGCACAGATAAGGTCTTGGTCAATAAATTTTTCATTGTGCCTCCGGTTACGGTTTGTTAGTTTTAACAGATATATTATAGCAATAACTGTTTTGTTCACAAACATACACTTTTTTGTTATATTATTTTTATTAAAAATAAGGATGAAGTACAAAAATGCCGATAAATAAAGTTACAGATGCGGAGTTTAAGGTTATCGACGCAGCTGTTGACGAGTTAAGAAGTTACTTTTCGAACAAAGCCGATGAACTCGGTCATCCGTTAACATACTTGATCAAGACATACGGATGTCAGTTAAATGAATCAGACAGTGAGAAGCTTTCAGGCTACCTTGAAGAAATGGGACTCGCTGAATCAAATGACGATAAAGCGGATGTAGTATTTTTCAATACGTGTTCAATCAGAGAAAATGCCGATGACAGATTATTCGGTAATCTCGGAGTCTATAAATCAATTAAGCATGAAAACAAAGATATGATCATCGCAGTCTGCGGCTGCATGATGAAGGTTGAGAAGAATGTAGAGAAGATCAAGAAGAGTTATCCGTTTGTTGATCTTGTCTTTGACCCTCAGCAGCTTCATTTAATGCCTTTGCTCTTAAAGAAGAGTTTGAGTTCCAAAAAGCTTGCTGTTGATATCAATAATATCGATTACATTGCCGATGATAACAGGATGCCTATTGCCCGTAAGCGTAAGTTCAGGGCTTTGGTACCAATCATGTACGGTTGTAATAACTTCTGTACTTTCTGTATCGTACCTTATGCGAGAGGAAGAGAGCGTTCCAGAGACTTTGACGAGATCATTAATCAGATGAAGACGCTTGCCAAGGAAGGCTACAAAGAAGTAATGCTCCTTGGTCAGAATGTAAATTCCTACGGTAAGGATCTCGGCGAGAATAAGAGTTTCCCGGATCTTCTCGAGGCATGTGCCCAGATAGAAGGCTTTTCAAGGATCAGGTTTATGACTTCACACCCTAAGGATCTTTCTGACAGGGTGATCGACATCATGGCCAAATATGATTCCATAGAGACGCATCTCCATCTTCCTTGTCAGTCAGGTTCAGATGCCGTATTAAAGCGCATGAACAGGCATTATACCAGGGAACAGTTCTTAAGGACTGCTAAGCTTTTCAGGGAAAAAGTTCCTGAAGGAGCCATTTCGACCGATATTATCGTTGGTTTCCCTGGTGAGACGGATCAGGATTTCGAGGATACTCTATCACTTGTAAGAGAGTGCAGATTTGATTCGGCATTTACATTCCAGTATTCGAAAAGACCCGGTACAAAAGCGGCCGAGTTTGAAGATCAGGTACCTCAGGACGTTGTAACTGAGAGGTTCTCGAGACTTCTGGATCTTCAGAATGAATTGGTATTTGAATCAAATAAGAATCTCGTCGGCAAAACGATGGAGATACTTATTGAAGGTGAGAGCAATACTGCACCTGATATCCTGACGGGAAGGACCAAGTGTAATCATCTCGTTAATTTCACTATCCCGTCTGAACTCGGTATCTCTCTTAAGCCTGATGAACTTGAAGGTAAGCTCGGTATGGTCAAGATCACTGCCGCTAAACCTTATTCTGTAGAAGGTGTATTGGAGTGTTTGATCAATGAGTGAGAATAAAGATTTACTTCGACTTGATACCGTAAACACCGACGATCTGTCACCTATGATGAAGCAGTATGTCGAGCTTCGTAAGACTTTGGGTGACACGATCCTTTTCTACCGTCTGGGTGACTTCTATGAGATGTTCTTTGATGATGCTATCCTTGTATCGAAAACGTTGGAACTTACTTTGACGGGAAGAGACTGCGGAAACAATATGAGAGCACCAATGTGTGGTGTTCCGTTTCACGCCTATTCGACATATGCCAACAAGCTCTTGAACCTCGGTTTCAAGATCGCCATCTGTGAGCAGCTTGAGGATCCTGCAACCTGCAAGGGTCTTGTTAAGCGTGGTATCATCCAGGTTCTTACACCGGGTACATTAACTGATAATAATGGTCTCGAGGACCGTAAGAACAATTTTCTTATGAGTATCTATTCTGTCGGTTCCCAGTATGGTGTCAGCGTAGCAGATATCACTACGGGTGTCTTTGAAGGTACTCAGCTTACATCGCTCAATAATGACGAGCATCTTTTGAACCTCATCGGAAAATATACTCCGTCCGAAATCATCTACAACGAGTCTTTTGAATCTTCTAAGCTGTTTAAGGCTCTTAAGTCATATTTCCAGACTGCGTTTACCTCCAAGAGCGACAGATTCTTTTCTTCAGCGAGATCTGAAGAACGTAAGAATGAGGGTAAGAGTGCCGTTAACATAGATCAGTTTAAAGATCCTGAACTTGTAAACTGCGCAGCAGGCGGTCTTTTGAACTATGCTGACGAGACACAGGCAGGGAAGATCTATCATCTTGATGCTCTTAATGTTTTCAAGATCTCAGATACGATGGAACTTGATTATTCCACCAGGACAAATCTCGAATTGACTTCTACCATCAGATCTAAGTCAAAGAAGGGTTCGCTTCTTTGGGCGATCGACAGGACTAAGACCGCTATGGGCGGAAGACTTATCCGTAAATGGCTCGAAGAACCTCTTGTTCATGTGTCTTCTATCAATGCGAGGTTAGATGCGGTTCAGGAAGCATATGATAAATTCATGCCGAGACAGGAGATAATCGAAGCTCTGTCCGGCCTTTACGATATTGAGAGACTTATCTCGAGAGTTGCTCTGGGAAACTGCAACGCCAGGGAACTTATCTCACTTAAATATGCTTTGGGTAAGATCCCGTACATAATCGACAGATCGAAAGAGTTTTCGAAAGGCGTATTCAGACAGATAAATCAGGACCTGGATCCTCTTACTGATGTTTACGAGATACTTGATGCTGCTATCGCTGAAGAGCCGCCTGTCGGTATCAAAGACGGCGATATCATCAAGAAAGGCTATTCCAAGGAATGCGATGAGCTTGCTGAGATATCTTCCAATGCTAAGGCCTTTATCCTTAAACTCGAAAACGATGAGAAAGAAAAGACCGGTATCAGGACTTTGAAGATCGGTTATAACAAAGTCTTCGGCTATTTTATCGAAGTCAGCAAGAGTTTTGCCGATCAGGTTCCTGAGCACTATATAAGAAAACAGACATTAGTTAATGCCGAGAGATACATTACTCCTGAGATCAAGGAGCTGGAGGATAAGATCCTCGGTGCTTCTTCTAAGCGCAATGCCCTCGAGTATGAGATATTCTGCGACATCAGGCAAAAAGTATCCGATCAGCAAAGAAGGATATTCGCGACAGCCAAGGCCGTAAGTATCCTTGATGTCATCACGTCACTTGCAGAGCTTGCATCAACTGATAATTATGTAAGGCCTAAGGTTGACGATTCTGAAGTCATCGAGATCGAAGAAGGAAGGCATCCGGTTGTCGAGCAGATGCTCAGAAACGAACGATTTGTTCCGAACAATACAGATCTTAGTACCAAAGACAGACTTATGGTCCTCACAGGTCCTAATATGTCCGGTAAATCCACATATATGAGGCAGATCGCACTTATCGTCCTTCTGGCTCAGGTTGGTTCATTCGTTCCTGCAAAGTCCGCTCATATCGGCCTTGTCGACAGGATCTTTACCAGGATCGGCGCTTCTGATGACATCTCTCTCGGTCAGTCAACCTTCATGGTCGAGATGAGCGAAGTATCCAATATCCTTAATAATGCTACTCGAAAAAGCCTGCTTCTTCTTGACGAAGTCGGAAGAGGTACGAGTACTTATGACGGTCTGTCGATCGCATGGGCTGTTATCGAATATATTATCGATCCTAACATTCTTTATGCGAGGACGATCTTTGCGACACACTATCACGAACTTAATCAGCTGACTAAACTTAATCAGGGTGTATTCAACTGCCATGTAGACGTTAAAGAGAAGGAAGACGGAGTAGTATTCCTTCATAAGATCCTTCCCGGCGGTACATCAGACAGCTATGGTATTGAAGTAGCACGTCTGGCAGGCATCCCTGATGATGTCTTAAGACGAAGTAAAGCAATCCTTTCCGAACTCGAGAGGATCGGCAACTTCAAAGTTAATGCTAACGTAGATATCGAAAATGGCGATAAGGTACCTACAGCCAAGGCTATGCCTGGACAAGACTCACTATTCAATCCGGAAAATGTCTATTATCAGAAAGAAGACAAGCTCCGTAAACATATTAGAGATATAGATATCACTAAGATCACTCCTCTTGAAGCCATGAACATTCTTTATGAGCTGACAGAGATAGTTAGCAAGGAGAACCAAATTGAGTAGGATTGAAGTTTTAGATAAAAAAACAGCCAATGCTATTAAAGCCGGTGAAGTAATTGAACGTCCGGTTTCAGTAGTTAAAGAACTTTTTGATAATGCCGTTGACAGCGGTGCCGACAGGATTACAGTAGAATTCCAGAACGGAGGCATCTCTCTTATCAGAGTCTCCGATAACGGAATCGGAATGGACAGGGAAGATGCAGAAAAAGCATTTCTTATACATGCAACATCGAAGATAAGAACCATAGATGATCTCTCATCTCTTTCATCCATGGGCTTCAGAGGCGAAGCTTTACCTTCAATAGCTGCATGTTCGGTAGTTGAACTTGTTACCAAGCAGGCTGATTCATCGATCGGTACTAAGATCACATATGACGACGGCGAACTTAAGGGAGTAGAGGAATGTAGTGCAGACAACGGTACAGTTGTTACTGTTAAAGATCTGTTTTACAACACTCCTGCCAGATATAAATTCTTGAAAAAGGATTCAACTGAAGGGATGTACATCTGTACTCTTGTCGAGAAACTGGCAGTTGTTAATCCGCAGATAACGGTGAAACTCATCAAAGACGGAACAATGATCCTTTCTACACCTGGAAACGGATCTATGCTTGATACAATCTATTGCATATACGGAAAGCAGATAGCCAATCAACTTGTTCCTGTTGAGTATACTTACGAAAACATCAGAGTATCAGGCTTTACTGCAAAACCTGATCTTACCAGAAGCAACAGAAGCTTACAGTTGTTCTATGTTAACGAGAGAACCGTTAAATGCTTAACTGCTCAGGCAGCTGTTGAAGAAGCATATAGAAACAGCGTTATGAAGGGTAAATTCCCTGTATGTTTCCTCAATATCTATGTTGAACCTTCTAATGTTGACTGTAATATCCATCCACAGAAGATCGAAGTTAAGATCTCTAATGATTCATCCTTGTTCAGAGCTGTTTATCATGGAGTAAAAAATGCTCTTGAATCATTGCGACCGAAACAGGAAGAGATCAAGGATGAGATATTTGAATACGTTGATGAAAAGAAATACGATCTTTCCGATGTAAAACTACCTGAAGAAGGTACTTATGATAGACACACACCAGCTCCTGATCAAGGCGGATTCAGAGATCTGGAGAAAGTTTCAAAGCCTTCTCAGGTCGAGATCAGAGCAGCTAATAATATATTGAATATACTGTCGGGTATTGATTCCGTTAGTGATGACAAAGAAGAACCTGTAGAGAAAGAACCTGAATTTATCGAACCGGTCGTTAGTACGTCTGATGATTTCGAAAAGAAGAGGAACTCTGATATAGAAATACTTTTGAACTCAAAAATAGTAGGAGCTTTGTTTGCTACATTCATCGTATTCCAGTCTAACGATTGTGTTTATCTGATGGATCAGCATGCTGCTCATGAACGCGTGTTATACGAAGAGTTTTTAGCTAAGGCTTTGGATAAAGAGAGTGAAAAGGATTATGTTGAAACTCTTCTTGTTCCTGACATAGTTTCTTTGTCATCAGCTGATTATGTTTTTGCTTTGGATCATAAGAATGAATTTAAGAAATACGGATTTGATATCGAAGCAATGGGTGACAGAGAAATCGCTATACGTACTATACCTTCTGTTAAGAATATGGTCGTTAAGCCATCTTCGATGTTTAATGATCTCTTGGATGATCTAAAAAAGGACCTTCCTGTTGGAGACAACGCATGGTATTTAAAGATTGCCACAGCTGCTTGTAAGGCAGCTATAAAGGGAAGAGATATAATCTCTGCTGATGAGATCAAATCCCTTCTTGAAAGTATGCTCACGCTTGATGATCCGTATCATTGTCCGCATGGAAGACCTACATTTATCAAACTTACCGAAACTGATATTGATAAGATGTTTAAAAGGATAGTCTGATGAAAGAGCTTTCTGAATACAATTCTTCTTACAGATATATCCCTATAATCGCAGGACCAACTGCAAGTGGCAAGAGTTCACTTGCGATTGAACTTGCTTTAAAGATCAACGGAGAGATCATATCCTGTGACTCTATGCAGATCTATAAGGGTCTTGATATCGGCACAGCTAAAGTAACTAAAGAAGAACAAAGCCTTGTTCCTCATCACATGATCGATATAGTTGATCCTGATGCCGTTTTCTCTGTAAATGATTTTGCTTTAAGGACCGTTAATGTTATCGAAGATATCTTGAAAAGAGAGAAGATGCCGGTCCTTTGCGGAGGAACAGGTCAATATGTTACTGCTCTTTATGAAGGTATCAAATATGTTGATGAGCCAGTTGATAAGAAGATAATAGAAGACCTTTATGCCGAGTACGATACAAACGGTATCGATGACATATATGATAAGTTGCAGTCGATCGATCCTGTTGCTTCAGCAAAGATCCATAAGAACAACACCAGAAGAGTAATAAGAGCGTATGCTGTTTATCTTTCAACAGGAAAGACATTTACCTGGTGGAATGAGAACTCTAAAAATGAAGGTCCTGTTTATCCATTTAAGCTTTTTACTTTGGATTACGACAGAAGTATCATTTATGACCGCATCAATAAGAGAGTCGATCAGATGATAGAAGAAGGATTGATCGACGAGGCAAAAGCACTTTATGATTCCGGCAAACTCGAAAGATCAACAGCTAAACAGGCAATAGGATATAAAGAGTTGTTTGACTATTTTGAGGGAACCTGTTCGCTGGATAAATCAATCTATGAGATAAAGCTTCGCTCAAGACATTATGCAAAAAGACAGCTTACCTGGTTCAGGTATATGGAAAAAAGGCACATCATCAATATTGATGACGTGCCCACAACTCTTAATTATATCATCGATCAGATCTCAAAAGAATAGACTTCGCAAATATTGAGACTAACGGTAAAGAATGTGTTAACTAAACGTTTTGCTTATTAAAAACGAAGAAGATCCTTGATAAAGTATAAAAAAACTTTAGAACAAGGAGGTGTCAGTTAATAGTATATCTGTGAAGTCCGACAACTTTTCCGAGGATCCTGCATTCAGCAGTATCAAAAGGTATCGGTTGATAGAAATCATTTTCAGGGAAAAGATAAGGTTTACCATTCATATTTCCAAATCGTTTTACAGTAGCTTCATCACCGATCAATGCAGCGACAATGTCACCTTCCTCGCAGGAGTTTTGTTTCCTAATGATAAGGTAGTCGCCATCACAGATGTGTGCGCCGATCATACTGCTTCCGCTTACTTTTAACAAAAAGCATTCGGAACTTCCGATAACAGATTTGTCTACATAAAATGAATCACTTCTGTCTTCATGAGCATAGATCGGTACACCGGCAGTAATTTTTCCTAGACAAGAGAGTTTGACAACATCAGCACGAGAATCTTTTGTGATGTTGGGTTCGGAATTATCATCAATTGAAGAATCGGTATTTTTGATGATAATAGCTCTACGCATACCAGGTCTATATTCGATCTTACCCATTGCATCAAGTTTCTTGAGATAGGTATGAACTGAGGATGTAGATTTAAGTCCTGATCCTATACAAATATCTCTTACAGAAGGAGACATAGCATTATCGTGAATGTAGTTTTTGACGAAATTATAAACACGTTCAATAGATTTATTGCTCTTATTTGATGTTGTTTGATCAGACATATTTCTACCTCCAAACATATTTTCTATTACAATTTTAGTTTAAGTGTTTATGTTTGTCAAACACTTGTTCTTTTTCTGATTTTATTGTAGGTATAGGGGGTGTGTAATTATGGATTACGCAGAATTTAGAAGAAGACTTGAAAATTTGTATATTGATCTCAGATGTTCCAATGTGGAGCTTATTTCATTACTGTTCAGATATAATACGACAGTCAGGGAGAGGGAGGATATAATCCGTCAACTCTATGATTTTCAGTATTTGAATGCACGTACAGGAAATCTGGAAAGCCTGGGCAGAAGTGCTGATAAGCATAGTCCCGAAGAGGAGATCAGACGTCTGGAGCGGTATATCACCGGTTTTGATGAGTATGTGAAAAAGCAGGAGCATGAGATAGATACTATGATCGAGAACAATAAGATCGCCAATAAGTTCTTGAATCTCATCCTGTCTATGGAAACTGATTACAGTAACATTCTTTATGCGAAATACGTAAAGAAGATGCCTGATACGGAAATCATCCACATGCTTTATATTTCAAGATCGACCTATTATCGCAGACTCGGAAGAGCACGAACTTTGCTCCTGTACATGTATAATAGCGCTGAAGCTTGAAACTATTGCGTCTTTAGGTACTTTTCGCACATAAATGTTCCGCTTTTTTGATTGACTAAACTTCATTTCAAAAGGAAAATACTTAGGCAAAGTTTAAAATTGAGGTGAAGTATGAAGATCTGTTTTTCTACACTCGCTTGTCCTGACTTTACTTGGCAGGAGATATATTCAATGGCAAAGGATTTCGGTTTGGACGGAATCGAGCTAAGAGGTCTTGGAAATGACATCATTTCATATAAGGCATTGCCATTCAGAGATAGCGAGATCGATAACACAGTAGCAAAACTGAAATCTCTTAATCTGGAGATTCCTTGTCTTTCTTCAGGTGCGGTATTAAGTAGTGACATTGATATGGATTCTGTTATCAATGAAGTTACTTCATATTCCAAGCTTGCGAAAAAGCTTAATTCCAGCTATATAAGAATCCTTGGCGACAGAAATCCTGCTCCGGAAGGTGAAGTAGATGATGACAAGGTCTATGATGCATTGATGAAGCTTGTTCCGATAGCTGAAGAATATAATGTAACATTACTTGTTGAGACAAATGGTGTTTATTCCGATACAAAACGTTTGAGAGCTTTGCTCGACAGAGTCGGAAGCAGAAAGATCGCAGCTCTTTGGGATCTTCATCATCCATACCGTTTCAATAACGAAGCACCTGAGACAACAGTCGAGAACCTTGGTGAGTACATTAAATATACTCATGTTAAGGACAGTACAGTTGTTGACGGAAAAGTAGTATATAAGCTGATGGGTAACGGTGATATGCCGTTGGAAGCAATGTTTGCAGCTCTTCAGTCGATCAATTATATCGGATATGTCAGTTTCGAATGGGTATACAGATGGTCTCATGATCTTTGTGATGCCGGAATCGCTGTTCCTAATTTTGCTACTTATATGGCTCCATATAAGACGCATCATAAGCATTCCCTGCAGAGAAATAACAGAGATACCGGATATTACGTATGGCCTAAGGAGCGTCTCATCAATTACACGTTCCCTGACATCCTTGACAGAATGTGCGAAGAGTTTCCTAATCAGTATGCTTTCCGCTATACAGAGCTCGACTATACCAGAACATATCCGGAGTTCCGTGACGATGTAGATAACTTTGCCAGAAGCCTTATCGCCATGGGCGTCAAGAAGGGTGATCATGTAGCTATCTGGGCTACTAACGTTCCTCAGTGGTATATCACTTTCTGGGCAACAACAAAGATCGGAGCTGTTCTTGTTACTGTTAATACGGCTTATAAGATCCACGAGGCCGAGTATCTTTTGAAGCAGTCAGATACGCATACACTTGTAATGATTGATGGTTTTAAAGATTCTGACTATATCTCTATCATGAACGAGATCTGTCCTGAACTTAAGACAAGTGAGCCGGGCCGTCTTGTTTCTAAGAGACTTCCTTATCTTAAGAACATCATTACTTGCGGTTCCAAGGTTGACGGTTGTTATACATGGCAGGAAGCTAATGATCTTGCTAAGAATGTTTCTTATACGGAAGTAGAAGCTTTGAGAAGGACCATCGATAAGGATGATGTCTGCAATATGCAGTACACATCAGGTACGACCGGTTTCCCTAAGGGCGTTATGCTTACACATTATAATGTTGTTAATAACGGTAAGGCTATCGGTGACTGTATGGATCTTTCCACTGCAGACCGCATGATGATCCAGGTTCCTATGTTCCATTGCTTCGGTATGGTTCTTGCCATGACCGCTTCAATGACACATGGTGTAACGATGTCTCCTATTACTGCTTTCTCTCCTCGAAAAGGATTGGATTGCATCAATAGAGAAAAGATCACATGTTTCCATGGTGTTCCGACAATGTTTATTGCGATGCTCGGTCACGAGAACTTCCCTAAGACTGATTTCTCTCACATGAGAACAGGTATCATGGCCGGATCTCCTTGTCCGATCAAAACAATGGAAGAAGTTATCGAGAAGATGCATATGTCTGAGATCTGTATCACATATGGTCAGACAGAGGCTTCTCCTGCTACTACAATGTCTAAGACGACAGATTCCATCGAGAAGCGTGTAAATACAGTTGGTCAGGCTATCTTCGGCGTTGAGTGTAAGATCGTTGATCCTGAGACAAACCAGGATCTTCCTGATGATGTTGACGGTGAGTTCGTTGCTAGAGGCTATAACATCATGAAGGGCTACTACAAAATGCCTGAAGCAACTGCAGCAGCTATCGACAGTGAAGGCTGGCTCCATACAGGTGACCTTGCCAGAAGAACTCCTGACGGATACTATAAGATCACAGGTCGTATCAAGGATATGATCATCCGTGGCGGTGAGAACATCTATCCTAAGGAGATCGAGGATTTTATCTATACTCATCCAAAGGTTTCCGATGTTCAAGTTATCGGTGTTCCTGATAAGGACTATGGTGAAGAGATACTCGCAGCTATCATCCTTAAGCCGGGTGAAGAGTCTTCTGAAGAAGAGATCAAAGAATATGTTCTTACTCATATGGCTAAGCACAAAGTTCCGCGTTATGTAGACTTTGTTGATGAGTTTCCTATGAATGCAG
The DNA here is from genome assembly GCA_902803695.1 of Oscillospiraceae bacterium. GTDB lineage: Bacteria > Bacillota > Clostridia > Saccharofermentanales > Saccharofermentanaceae > Saccharofermentans. Next base: position 1,648 of record CADCQX010000059.1, on the reverse strand, counting down.
CAGGTAAGATCCTTAAGTATAAGATGAGGGAACAGGCTGTTGAGAGACATAATCTCGTCAATGCAAGTAAGATAGTAACAGCTTAATTTTCATTTGAAAGAAAAGTTGAGACTAAAAAGCCTTGTTTGACACACAAATCTGATTATAATCTAAACTACCAAAGGTATCGGAATCAATTCCGGTACCTTTTTTAATGCTTATTTTTCAGGAGGTGACAACACTTTGAAGTATTCAATTTTCTATTCAGACATGACCAGAGGTCTGTCTTTAAAGTCTCAGTCCGGTATCTTTGACAGATCTTCGATCAAGAGGTCTTTCGATGCTGAATGTTTTCGAGAAGCAATAAAAGAAGCTTCAGAGATATGGAATGAGATCAAAGTAACAGGGAGGATACCCGTGTTAGTTGTTGATCAGCTGGAGGAACCGTATTTTACTTCTGTAAGGAACAATCTTCATGAATACCAAAGGATCGTAAAAGGGAATATAGAGATCAATTCCTGCCCGGATCTTAAGGGTATAGATATCATCTGTAATGAAGAAGGCAAGATCATGAGCCTGCCTCTTAACAGAAGTCTTACGGATAATCACGAAGTCTATGACATTGTGGCAGGAACAATGATACTCGCAGGACACAATAAGGAAGGTGAGACCATAGGATTAACTGAAGAACGGTTGTCTTGTGGGTATGACTACTTTAAGATGCCGCAGATCTTTGTTCTGAGTGATGAAGAAGGGGAGGTGGAAGTGCTGGATTGTTCGATCGAGATGGCTAGGATCATGAAACTTAACCTCATTCCGAATGTTTCAATGAAATAAAAGTATGTTATTATAATTAAAGTTTAAATTTGGCAGGTATTGAATGGCTTCTGATAATACAAAGAACATGAATAGAGTCAGAGAAATGGAAGATGAGTCTTTCGGAGAAAAGATCGCTTCTGTTTTCGGTTGTATTCACAGGACTAATGTAAGAACTATTGTTAATATTCCTACCAAAGTAAAAAGTTTTGTTCTGCGTAAGATAAACGACTATAAGAATAAGCCTAAGAGAACTGAGATCAATAAGGTTTATGTATTGGTCGGTTATACGACAAAACAGAATGTAGATAACAGATATAACGATGAACACTTCCTGATCTCTATTAGAAGGATACTTTTATTGCTTATCTTCATTTTGCTTTTGTTCATTACTGTTAAGTGGCTTACTCCGCAACTTAAGTTTGATCAGATGAAGCAGATATTCGGTATTCAAAGCGCTGATGAGATGACATCCAATGATCCTTTTGCAGGGGAGTCAACCGAAACCGAGGAGACAAATGAACTTTTGACCCTCGAGAATGACGCATAACCTCTTTTGCACTTTCATTTTTGTATCGAAAACCGCCATTTTTATTTTGTTTTTTGCATAATTTTGCATTATTGCATTCATACTGTTGCAAAATGGACAATTAAGTTATAAGATTTTTTTCGTGATATTTTATTTAACAGTTTTATGTATATCTTCAAAGATATAACGTAATAAGAAAGGCGGTATTTTATGGAATACACATTGAAGAACGAGTACCTCAATGGCCTTATGCAGAAGGTTATTGAGAAGAACCCATCCGAGCCGGAGTTTTATCAGGCTGTTCACGAGTTCTTGACATCAGTT
>CADCQX010000058.1 GCA_902803695.1 Oscillospiraceae bacterium | reverse complement strand
GGATGTTAAGATCGCACTTCGCATCAACCCTGAATTCTCAACTCAGGAAGGTCACGAGATCTATGACCCGTGCTCGCCTTCATCCCGTCTCGGAATAAGGCTTAAGGATATGCCTGAAAATCTTCCGAAGGAAGTCTCGGGACTTCATTTCCATACTCTTTGCGAGCAGGGATTTGAGCCTTTGAAGGCTACATTTGACGAGGTTGAAAAGAACTTCGGTAAATACTTCAAGAATATAAGATTCATAAATCTCGGCGGCGGTCATCATATCACCAAGCCGGATTACGATATCGAAGGGCTTGTAGACCTTATCAGATATATCAATAATACATACGATCTTGACGTATATCTTGAACCTGGCGAGGCAATCGCACTCGATGCTGGGTATCTCATAACTGAAGTTATGGATATCGTTGATACAGGCGATATTCCTACGCTGATCCTGGACGCATCTGCGGCCTGCCATATGCCTGACGTTCTGGAGATGCCGTATTTGCCCCCTCTGATCGATTCTGACGCGAACGGAGTGAAAGTCCGACTTGCATCAAGAACTTGTCTTGCAGGCGACGTAATAGGCGAATATGGGCTTAAAACGATACCGAAGGTCGGAGACCGTCTTACATTTGGTGATATGGCTATCTACAGCATGGTCAAAAACAACACATTTAACGGAATGCCTCTTCCTGATATCGTCCTTCAAAAAGAAGACGGTGATTACGAATTGGTTAGAAGATTCGGCTATTCTGATTTCAAGGAGCGTTTGTCCTAATGGTTAGATTTCCGGGAGAATTCGAAAAGCATAGTGCCACGCTCATGATTTGGCCTGTAAGACCGGGAAGCTGGGGAAAGGATCCGTCAGCTGCCCAAAAGGCGTTTATCAGCATCTTTGAAGCGATACTTCAAAGTGAGGATCTCTATGTGCTTTTCAATAACGAGGAGCCTCAGGAAACGATCGATACGCTTTCGGAAAGGTTTTATGATCTTCCGCGTAATTTCTTTCCTCTGAGGATTGATTCCAACGATTCATGGGCCAGGGACGTCGGTCCTACGTTTGTCTTGAATGATGATGAGATCATGGGTATCGATTGGAGATTCAATGCCTGGGGAGGAGACTATAACGGTCTTTATCATGACTACGATCTGGACAATAAAGTTGCTTCGTTGTTCTGTAGCAGCATCGGAAAAAGTTCCATAGACAGGCAGGATTTCATTCTTGAAGGCGGCAGTATTGCAACAGATGGAGAAGGCACTTTGATGGTTACTGAGACATGCCTTTTAAGTCCCGGAAGGAACAGCAATCTTACCAAAGAAAATATAGAGGACTATCTATGTAAAGCCCTCGGTGCAGAGAAGGTTTTGTGGCTTCCTTGCGGAATCTATAACGATGAAACAGACGAACATGTTGATAATGTAGCGGCCTTCGCAGGCCCTGCAAGAGTGGTCTTGGCATGGACCGATAATATAGATGATCCTCAATATAAAATGTCCAAGGCCTGCTATGATTATCTAAGCTCCGTTACAGACAGTAAAGGACGAAACATAGAGATAATCAAACTGCCGATCCCTGATAATCCTGTACTTATCGAAAAGAAGGACATGGATAATCTTGTTTTCGAAGAAGGAGAAGATAACAGGGAAGAAGGGGAGCGATTGGCAGCAAGCTACGTGAATTATTACTACACGAATGATTCCATTCTGATCCCTCAGTTTGGCGGTAATAACACTGAGTCTGACAGAAGGGCTGTAAAGATCATGGAATCTATAAGTGGCGGAAGGAAAGTTGTTCCCATATACGCCAGAAACATCCTCGTTGGTGGAGGAAACATACACTGTATTACTCAGCAGATACCTGAGGCAAAGAAGGAGGGATAATATGTCCAAGATCAAAGTCGCAGCAGTTCAGATGAGCTGTTCAACGGTCGTAAGTGAGAATATTGAAAAGGCTGAAAAGCTCGTAAGAAAAGCAGCAGCGGATGGAGCAAAGATCATATTGCTGCCGGAACTTTTTGAAAGACAGTATTTCTGTCAGGAGAGAAGATACGATTACTATGCCTTTGCGAAGAGCACAGAGGAGAATGATGCTGTCTGCCACTTTAAGAAGATCGCCAAGGAACTGGACATAGTTATTCCTGTTAGCTTCTACGAAAAGGATGGAAATGTCCTTTATAATTCTCTTGCTCTTATCGATAGCGATGGTGAGATAGCCGGATTATATAGAAAGACTCATATTCCCGATGACCATTTTTATCAGGAGAAATTCTACTTTACCCCGGGTAATCTCGGATTTAAGGTGTTTGATACAAAGTACGGAAAGATCGGTATCGGAATATGCTGGGATCAGTGGTTCCCTGAGACAGCCAGATGCTTAGCTCTCATGGGAGCAGATATTATCCTGTATCCTACCGCGATCGGCAAGGAGCCTATACTTGAGGTTGACAGTATGGGACATTGGTCAAGGACGATGCAGGGCCACTCAGCAGCTAATATCATACCGGTTGTAGCAGCTAACAGAGTAGGAAGTGAAACAGTTACCCCATGTAAGGAAAACAACGATCAATCAAGTGAATTGTGCTTTTATGGAAGCAGTTTTATGACCGATCAGTTTGGTGAAATCATAGTTCAGGCAAACAGGGAAGAAGAGACAGTTATAATGACTGAATATGATTTTGAATCCAATAAAGAAGACAGATTATCATGGGGAGTTTTCAGAGACAGGAGACCGGAAACCTATAAGTTGATTACCGATAATAAGTAAATCAATAAATCGAATAATACAGCCGCTCGATTCGGGCGGTTTTTTATTGACAGAAACAGAATAAGTATGCGCGGAAATGAATAAATATTTTAAAAATAATACCCGAATATAGCCATGAAAATAACAAAAATTGCTAATCTGTTCAAAAATATCAGGCATACAAAAATAGCTCAAAAACGCAAATATTGTTTAAAAACGTGTCAACATATAGACATTAATTATATAAAATCAACTTTATTTGCACAAAATATTAAGAGAATGTAACAATGTTACAAAGATATTACAAATTAACAAAAGACAAAAAAATCTAACATAAATGCTAGAAATCGAGGGGTTATTTAACAGTTTTTTGTCTGTGATATTATCAAAAGAAATTGACTGACAAAAACATTAAAATTTGTTTGATAATTGTAGTTTTCGTTGCGAAATTACACATGTTGCGGCTTTTTTTACAAATTTTGCCCTGATTTTTTATCTTTTGTACAAAGGATCATATGTTTTTTTGTATTATTTATTTGTTTTCATTTGATTGTTTGTATTTTCGTTCTAATGTATATTTTTTCCGATTTTATTATATTAAGGGAGAATATACTTGTTATGAGCTCAAATTTGAAACGACTTGCAACAATCATGTCCGCGGTTATGACGTTGACCGTTTTTTCACCTTTTGCATCGATGAAGACAGTTTTGGCAGCTGAGTACAAAGACTCGGATGGTTTGCCGATCGTTTCCGGAACGTATAGAGAATCCTCGTACTACTGGGATAATCTTTTGGGAGAAGCCGGAAACTTTTCTTTATTCGCTTTTGACAGCATTTATAATGATACGCATGTCAATGGTAACTTGGCATGTAAGAACTGGTATATCGGCCAGAATTATACTGAGCCTCATACAAGCTTTGGTAATTATGAGTCTCATCCTCTTGTTAATGTCGTTTCAAATTCAATTAATACAACCGCTAGTAGCGTAGATTTCGGATATCAGACTGTTAAGCATCCTGATAATGATGACGGAAGGATCTGGGGTATTGGTATGATCGATACCATTCTTATCCCTGAGGCATATGATGTTAAATTGATAGATGTTCAGCCTAAATTTGATATCTATGGTAATCCAATCCAGGGTGGCGAACCTGAGAATATTACGAATAATTCTGCTATCAAAGATAAGACGTACATTTATTCATATGATTCGAATCTTATTAATGGAGCATTGCAGGTAAGATCTACATCTTATACTGGTCAAAATGTTACATTTGGTCATACAACTGACAGTTATGTTGATTTTGATGCTCTCAAGAGTCAGTATCAAACTCTTTCAACTCAGCTTTCAAAATTGGATAATAATGTATATCCATATTACGATGCGTATGATAAAAACAACAATGCGATTTGGTTGAATAATTATGGAACAAACGTATTGAATGTTTCCGCAAAAGATTTCGAACCAATCATGAATATCAATAATATTAATTACAGTTCATCGAATGGTTATCAGGGTAATCAGTCACTTGTAATTAACGTTGATCTTTCTGGAGTAGATACTTTTGAGTTTCCGTCTAACATAAAATACAGAACTTTGGAAGGCAGCTTCATCAAAGATGAGGAGCAGATGGCTTTCAAAGGTACCAATATTATTTACAATTTCTACAATGCTAAACCTGGAACAACAGTTATTACACATTCAACTGTTGGTCATATTATTGCTCCGGATTGTGATGTAGTTGCTGATGGTGGAAGCGGTACCGTTATTGCAAATAATATTTATGCATCCAATGAGACTCATATGTCGTTTATCCCTAAGGGACTTACCATTGATCTTCCAGAGATCGTTACGGTTGAGATTTCCAAGCAGGATATCGACACTTCTAAAGAGTTGGCCGGCGCTGAACTTACATTAACAGGCGTAGATAATAGTAATTCTAATATTATTATTAATGAGAGCATGGTTTCTTTAGGTGAAGGTGCAGATTTCCTGGAGAATGAATCAGGTAATGGTATTAGATTTAAGTCCGGTACAACAAAGACAACAATCACAGGACTTCCTGATGGTAGATATACACTTATTGAGGATGCAGCACCTGCAGGTTACGATGTAACAACTAAGATCGAATTCGAGATTAGAAACGGTAAGGTGATCGGCTCTTCTTATGTAACAGAAGCTCAGGATGGAAATCCTGCAGTTGTTACGATGAAGGATGCAATGTTTAAGACAGATGTAGCTATCAGTAAGGTAGATACTGATGCCGGAGAAGAGTTGCTTGGTGCTAAACTTACTCTTACTGGAACAGATGCAAAGGGAGAAGCAGTTTACTTTGCAGAGGATCAGATAGTTAAGGGCGAGTCTGCTATTATCCTTGAAAAAGGTGGCACTACACTTCAGTTCTTGTCTGGAAAGACAGCTACCCTTGTTAAGAATCTCCCGGATGGAACATACACACTTGAAGAGAATGCGGCACCAGCCGGTTACGATGTAACAACAAAGATCGAGTTCAAGATCGAGAATGGTAAAGTAGTAGATTCTTCTTATGTAACAGCAGCTAATGGAAATAATCCTGCAGTTGTTACAATGAAGGATGCAATGTTTAAGACAGATGTAGCTATCAGTAAGGTAGATACAGAAGGTGGCGAGGAACTCCCTGGAGCAGAACTTATCCTCACAGGTAAGGATGCAAAGGGTAATGAGGTTGTAATCGACAAATCCTCTGTAGATCTTGGTGACGAGGCATTCTTTGACGAGGAATACACAGGCTCCGGTATCAAGTACACATCAGGTGAGACTCCAACGATTATCAAGGGCCTCCCGGATGGAACATACACACTTGAAGAGAATGCGGCACCAGCCGGTTACGATGTAACAACAAAGATCGAGTTCAAGATCGAGAACGGTAAAGTAGTAGATTCTTCTTATGTAACAGAAGCACAGAATGGAAATCCTGCAGTTGTTACGATGAAGGATGCAATGTTTAAGACAGATGTTGTCATCAGCAAGGCAGATACAGATAGCGGAGAAGAACTCCTTGGAGCTACTCTTACACTTACTGGTACAGATGCAAAGGGAGAAGCAGTTTACTTTGCAGAGGATCAGATAGTTAAGGG
>CADCQX010000057.1 GCA_902803695.1 Oscillospiraceae bacterium | reverse complement strand
TGGTGACCACGTAACAATCTCCGTTGAGCTTATCACACCTATCGCTATGGAGCAGGGTCTTAAGTTCGCTATCCGTGAGGGTGGTCATACAGTTGGTGCTGGTACAGTTTCCACAATCGTTGAGTAATCTTTACTGATTATTGAATGAAATTAACAGAGGTTGTCTTCGGACAACCTCTTTTTTTGCGCGAAAAAAGATATAATTGGAATTAGTACGAACGGAGGGTAAAGACATGAAGGATAAGAAATCGATCGTTTCAGCGGTCCTGTCGGTCATAGCGGTAGTTGCATTTTTTTATTCATGGCTCGCTGAAGAGTATTGGGCTTTCATTGCAGCGGTCGGCCTCAGCTTTATCGTCTATTCGATCATGTTTCTTATCGCAGACAGGAACAAGAATGAGAATAAACTTAAGTTCTCGTTGATAGCTATGGCAGTGACGGGCTGTTATCTGATGGTCACAAGCCTTCTATGGGGAATCGGACCTTATGATATTAGTGAATTGATCAATGATCATATATGGGCACTTATACTTCTGACAGTCGTATTTATCGGAGTTACGCTTATGACTGCAAGCCTGGACCTTGTCTGTTCCAGAAAGAAACAGTGCAATCTGGTAGTCGAGGCAGTATGTGTGGAACTTATGGAAAAGTTTGATGCCGAAGATAACAGGTCGATGTACTCTCCGGTCTGGGAGTTTACCCATGACGGAGAGACGAAGAGGATCCAGAGAGGTTTTTATACAAGTGTGAAAAAAGGTGCTCCTGAAGTGGGAGAGAAGAGGACGCTTCATATTAACTCGGTAACTTTCGATGATTATTATGAGAGCAAACCGTTCGATGTATCCGCTAAACTGTTCCTTTTTATCGGATTGGGATTCACGGGGGTCGGAATAATAGGAACGCTGATCGCGATATTATTCATACAATGACAAGGGCTGCTACGGCAGCCTTTTTAATGTAAATACTCAAAACTTCATAAAATCTTAAGGACTTTGCTTCTATCATCTTAATCAGGGTATGGGTAGAATAGAGGTACATAAGGAGGAGAAGCCATGGCAAACATTCTTATATGCGACGACGAAAGGGACATAGTTAACGCGCTGAAAATATATCTTAACGATCCTGATTATGTGCTTTTCGAGGCACACAACGGAAAGGAAGCCGTTGATATCGTTAGAAATGAGGAAATACATCTGGTCCTGCTGGATATCATGATGCCGGTGATGGACGGAATAGAAGCGATGTCGCATATAAGGGAAACGAGCAACGTACCGATAATCCTTCTTACTGCAAAGAGCGAAGATGCGGATAAAGTACTGGGTTTAAACGTCGGAGCGGATGACTATATAACAAAACCATTCAGCCCGCTCGAGGTTTGTGCCAGAGTAAGATCGCAGCTTCGCAGATACCTGAGTCTCGGCGCCGGCGCCACGAAGACTTCGGTAGTGCTTACGATAGGAGGTCTGGAACTTGACGACAGTTCAAAGACCGTGACCTTGGACGGCGAGCAGATATCTCTGACAAAGAAAGAGTTTGAGATACTGAAGCTCCTGATGGAGAACCCGAACAGAGTGTTTTCGCCGAAAGAGATCTACAGCAAGGTCTGGAATGAAGATCCGATAGGAACGGACAATACCGTCGCGGTACATATAAGACATCTGAGAGAAAAGACTGAGATCAATCCCGCAGAGCCGAGATACATAAAGGTTGTTTTCGGACAGGGATATAAGATCCAGAAGGGAAAGTGAAATGAAAAACTTTTTTAGGACATTTGTAGGAAAAGGAATCCTATATACTGCCGTGATCCTGTCGACACTGATGTTTCTGGCGTCGATCTGCAGTGCAGGTTATATGATCTTCAGTGATTACTACAAGTCAAGCGAAGAAGATCTTAGAAAGACCGAACTGGAAAGATATGCCAGTAACCACCTGGAAATGCAGTTCTATAACAACTTTAACTTTACTACCGGTAAAGTCGATAATGTAATGGTAAATGACGATGGCAACTTCCTTTTCAGGATCTCGGATAAGAATGGAAATGTTATCTTAACGTCCCATCATGAACCGGCGGAATATACATATAAAGAGTATATTACCGTTCTTCCGAGAGAAGATGTTACTATTACGGAGGGTACCAGATACGATGTTACCAGCCATTCGAGCAGCAGCAAGGTTTATGAGGACCTGGTAAAGCTCAACGATAAGCAGGAACTCTATATCCTCGAAGGCGGTCTTGATCCGGAACTTAAGTATATTGATGATTTCAAGCTGTTTCTGACGTTCCATCACACCCTCTATACATTGAAGTACGGGATCTACTTTATCGGAATAGCATCATTCGTTCTTATGATCGTTTCCTTTGTCGCTCTCATGTGCGTATCCGGAAGACGGCCTAAGAAAGAAGAGATCGTACCGTGGTACTTCCATAAGGTTCCGTATGAACTGTTGCTGGTTCCGTTTGTGTTTGTCATGCTGATCGGAGCCTCAAGCTTCAACGGAGATGAAGAGATCGTGGTGACGCTTCTGGGAATAATGTATCTGTTCTTCCCGTTACTGTGCATGAGTACAGCCGTAAGGATAAAGACTCATACCCTTATCAAAAACACCCTGACTTACAAGGCTATCATGCTCTGCTGGAAGATCCTGAAACTTATCGGAAAAGGCATCTATGCAGTTCTTAAGAACATGGGGATCCTCTATAAAGTTCTCATCGCTCTTTTCGTAATGATGTGCTTCTGGTTTGTGATGATAGGTGTCCATGACAGAAGAGCGAATGTATTCCTTTTCTTCATGACAGCTCTGATCGTTATTCCGGCTATCATCGTTGTTGTTCTTCAGGTCAATAAGCTCAGGAAGGGCGCTAAGGAACTGGCAGCAGGAAACTTCGATCATGTGATCGATACAAAGTGGATGCTTCCGGAGATCAGAAAGCATGCGGAAGATCTGAATAATATCGCTGAAGCACAGAAGATCGCAGTTGCCGAGAAGGTAAAAAGCGAGAGGATGAAGACCGAACTTATTACGAACGTTTCTCACGACATCAAGACTCCTCTGACATCTATTATCAATTATGCCGATCTCATTTCCAAAGAGGAGACGACAAGTGAGAAGGGAAAAGAATATTCTGAAGTTTTGGTAAGACAGTCGGTAAGACTCAAGACGCTTTTGGAAGATCTCGTTGAGGCATCGAAGGCTTCCACCGGAAATCTCGAAGTCGACCTTCAGCCGTGTGATGCGCAGGTTTTTGTGACACAGTGTGCAGGCGAATTTGAAGAGAAGTTCAACAAAGCGAACCTGACACTCGTAACTTCCGTTCCTGAGGAATCCATAAGGATCATGGCGGACGGAAGAAGGATGCAGAGAGTTTTCGATAATCTTCTGAATAATGCCTGTAAGTATTCGCTTCCGGGAACCAGAGTTTATGTTGATCTTCAGGATAACGGCAATGATGCGGTGTTTGTTTTCAAGAACACCTCAAAAGAGCAGCTCAACATGTCCGAAGAAGAACTAATGGAAAGATTCACCAGAGGCGATTCCTCGAGAAACACCGAAGGCAGCGGCCTCGGATTATCCATCGCGGGTAACCTCGCGGAACTTCAGAAGGGAACGCTACGACTCAGCACGGACGGAGACCTTTTTAAGGCAACTCTGACCTTTCCGAAAATATAATTTACTCCTATTCACCACTGCAAGACCGATCTGAGACGATCCCCCGTCTCAGGCGGTTTTGTCTTGTGCAAATAAACAAGTTGATTTTTCCGCCATTTAGAGTATATTCATAAAGGACTATTTTCGAAAAAGGAGAAAAGCATGGGTAATGATGGCGGCTCCCGTATGGAGATCAATTTTGCCAAGCGTATCGTAGTTAAAGTCGGTACTTCTACGATCACTTATGAAAACGGCCGTATGAACCACGGCAATATTGACAGGCTCTGCCGTGCCATCGCTGACCTTATGAATGCGGGTAAGGAAGTTGTACTCGTAACATCAGGCGCGATCGGTGTTGGTATAGGATGCCTCAATCTCCCCGAAAAGCCCACATCCATCCGTGAGAAGCAGGCTATTGCTTCAGTAGGTCAGTGCGAGCTCATGAATGCATACATGAGAAGCTTTGCCGAGTATTCATATGCCTGCGGTCAGATCCTTCTTACAAAGGACGACCTTCTCGACAATCTCACGAAGTCCAATATCAACAACACATTCGAGGCTCTTCTGGAGAAGAGGATCATTCCGGTAGTTAACGAGAATGACTCCGTTTCCACAGCCGAGATCCTTCATAACGGTACATTCGGTGATAACGATACTTTGTCTGCACAGGTTGCGACTCTCGTAAACGCAGACCTTCTTATCATCCTTTCAGATATCAACGGTCTTTTTGACGACAACCCGCGTGAGAATCCTGATGCCAAGAGGATCTCTTATGTTGAGGAGATCACAGACGAGATGCTCCAGTCTTCCACTGGTGCAGGTTCCAAGCTCGGCACAGGCGGAATGTTCACCAAGCTTACTGCAATGCAGAAAGTAACTTCCCACGGCATTAACGGTGTCATTGCCGAGGGTTCTGATCCTCATGTATTGGGTAAGATCCTGGATTGCGAGGACATCGGAACATTCTTCCAGTCCAAGGCTCCGGTCATTTAAACCGCGTACTTTTCCAGCATATCAATAAGTATTTGAGCAGCACCTCTGATCGTTTCCGGACAGGGGCGCTTTTTATAGTACTCCTCTGTTCTCGGGGCAGGGACGAACGTGCCCTCGGCCTTCTCAAGTCCCAGTATCTCGCGGCATATTATGGATCTGTTTTCTGCTCGAAAAAGCTCTGCCGCTTCCTGGACGAGTCTGTAGTTTTCTTTCTTCGCTTCCTGGTCTTCACCTTCGGTCTGTCCCGCGAAAAGGCCCAGTACCATGATGATGCCCGAGAAAGCTCCGCAGACTTCTCTCATCCTTCCCATGCCGCCGCCGAAAGATGCGGACATGCGCAATGCGATATTCTCATCGACTCCGAAAAGGTCACAAAAGGAAACGACTACACACTGCGAGCAGTTGTAGCCTTCCAAAAACATGCGCTTAGCCTTATCGGCACGGTTCTCACCATTGCCGTCGACTCTTATAAGTTCTCTGTTGATCTTGGCGTATGCCATATTAGCCTCCCGGTTGGCCTCCGTCCTGATTATTCGGATCAGGAGTTACAGGCTGTCCGTCAGGACCGATCTCTACTTCAGGCGTAGGTGTCGGCGGAGGTGTATGTATCGGACACGGATCGTCAGGGAGGAGATAGCTTCCGTCAACGAAGTAGTCCGTATAGACCGATCCGCTCTCATTACAGTAATCGGTTGCCAAGTAGCCCGTGCTGCATACGGTAGCCTGAACGATGGTATCAGGCTTATTGAAGTCGAGACCCGAGCAGTCACCGTGTATCTGAGTCATTACGTTGAACCAGATCTTGATGGCGTTATTTCTGTCCACGTCAGGGATGACGGTCTGTCTTAATCTGTTGTCATAGCCGTACCAGACAGCACAGGAATAATAAGGGGTATAACCGCAGAACCACTTATCAAGGTTATCATCTGTCGTACCTGTCTTACCTGCAGCCGGGATAATTTCTCCCTGGTCGTTGAGTATCTGCTGAGCATTACTTGAAGCAGTACCGTATTCGATAACGTCCTCCAGCATATCAGTCATAAGGAATGCTGTCTCCTGTGAGAAAACCCTGTACTTAGGAGGGTTACACTCGAGGATTACGTTGTTGCTCGAATCGATGACCTTGGTATAGGCATAAGGCTGTGTATATGTTCCCTCAGCTGCCAGTGTATTATAAGCGCCTGCCATCTCCAGAGGAGTCATACCGACGGTAAATGCACCGATAGCCTGTGCCGGATAAGCACCGTCATCCAGTCTGTCGATACCCATTCTGGACAGGAACCACAAAGCGGTGTCTCCGGTGATATCGTTCCATACCTGAACGGCGATGGTATTCTTGGATCTCGCGACTGCCTGACGTATCGTCATGGTTCCGGCATAAGATCTGTCAGCATTCAAAGGCCATACCTGATCCGGATTGTTCGGATTAAGATGACATTCATAGTCGTCATAGATAGTTGCCGGAGCGATCTTCTGAAGCTCCAGCGCAGGAGCGTAGTCAATGAGCGGTTTTATGGATGAACCAGGTGATCTGTGAGCCGATACCGCTCGGTTAAGTCCCAGGTTAACGGTCTTTTCTCCGTAACCTCCCTGCATTCCCGCTATCGCGCCTGTCTGTACGTTGATGACTACTATACCCGCCTGGGGTTTCTCAGGCAGGTTGATCAACAGCGACGGGTCGTTCTGGAACAGGCTCTCCGTCATTACTGTCTCATCGAGGACGGCCTGTACCTTCGGTTCCATTGTCGTATAGATGTGATAGCCTCGGTTGTAGACGAGGGTAGCTGCAAGTGAAGTGGAGATATTACGCTGTTTGCTCAGGTCGTTGATAACTTCCTGGATAGCGTACTCCGCAAAGTAT
>CADCQX010000056.1 GCA_902803695.1 Oscillospiraceae bacterium | reverse complement strand
TCTGGAATCCGATAGAGCGAATGAACTTCACCAAGCTTATCAAGGGCGTTCAGTTCTATCTGCCGCTGGAGGAATGGAAATCAAAAGTGAAATAAGAAAGTCGTTATATGAAAGCAAAAAGGTTAATTGAAGTTGCGATGCCTGTAAAAGAGGTTTCCGCTGAAAGTGTACGAGACAAGTATATCCACAATGGTCACATTTCTACGCTTCATATTTGGTGGGCTAGACGACCTCTTCCGTTGTGCAGAGCTACAGTTTTTGCGAGCTTAATACCAGACCCACTCGATGAGAATTGTCCTCAGTCGTTCAAAGATGCAGTAGAAGACATTCTTAAACATCGAGGCATGAATAATAGTATTTATAGGCCATATGCGGATATTCCTTATACTTCTGCATACGACCCGATGGAAGACAACCTTCGCAATCGCTTGCTAATGTTTATTGGGAAGTTTTCCGACACTTGTATTGACGACATGCTTCATGGCCGGACTAACACACCACAAGGAGATTTATTGTCGGATAATTCATTGGTTAAATGGGAGAGTAAGAATAGGGAGTCTATTATCAATATTGCGAGGGAACTTATCTGGATTGCATATAATGGCGAAAAAGACCTATCAAAATCTTACAAAGAGTTACATGACAGTTTTGATAAAGCTTGGGGAGCAATCAAGGAAGCTGAAAAACAGCTTTATGACACAAAGGATAGAATAATCCGAAGCGAGAGCAATATTAGAAAAGAAGATACTTTAGCACAGACTATTTCTGCCTTCCAGTCGAAGATGCCTACAGTGTTTGATCCATTTGCTGGAGGTGCGGCAATACCGTTTGAAGCTGCAAGACTTGGATGTCGTAGTTACGGGAACGATATTAATCCCGTCGCTCATATTATTGAAAGAGGAAGCGCTGAATTCCCTCAAAAATACGGAAAGCCATTAAAACTATCAGAGTCTTTGTTTAAAGAGACTTACGGCGACTTTGGTTTGACTTTATCTAACAGTATGTCTTACAATGCTTTTGATAGGACTTATAGTATCCCAAATCGCTTAGCATTTGACATTGAGTATTATGCAAAAAGAATATTAAAAGAGAGCGAGAAAGAGATAGGTTACATATATAATCAAACAGAGAAAGGCGATAAACCTGTTGCTTTCATCTGGGGTCGTGAAGGAAAGTGCTCGAATCCTTCGTGTGGTGCTAACTTCCCGTTACTTAAACAATTCTACTTGGCGAAAAAATCAAAAAAGAGCATATATCTAGAACCTTCGATAGATGGCAAAAATATCAGTTTTAGTATCAAGACAGGGACATCGCCTCATAAGGAAGGATGGGTCGGGAAAAGAAGTGTCACTTGCCCTTGCTGTGGTGCGGTAACAGATATGGAGACTATAAAGGCACAGGCAAATGTTTCGCCTCTAAAAGAAAGGTTATTAGCCATAGTATGCGAAGGTAGTTCAGGCAAGTATTATAAGGCTCCGGATAATCCATATCCTAGTTTTAACCAATATGAAATCAAGTATAGGCCTCATATGAGGATGAATAAACTTCCCGACCTTATCAGTGGAAGAGGTTGGGGTATTGAGTATTGGGACCAGCTTTTTTCTCATCGTCAACTAGCTGTAATCAGTTGCTTGATTGAGAATTACTTTAAAGTCAAGGATTCCTTGGGCCGTGACGATTATAGCAAAGCCGTAATAACATATCTTGCTTTGTGGCTTGACAGAGTTTTCTCTTATTCTACTTCTTTTGCTCGTTGGATTCCTCAGAACGAACAGCTCACTAGTTTATTCGGTAGGCAAGCTATACCTATGATTCTAGATTATCCTGAAGCAAATCTCTTTGCCACCTCTACTAGTGGTGCGTATAATCAGCTGGAATGGATAATTAATTTTCTTAATGAGGAGTCTACGTCCCCCTTCTCTTGCGTTTTTAATAATGCATCGAGCGGTGAAAGGACACAATTTGAAAAAAAGTCATTATCATCTGTTGTTACAGATCCGCCGTATTATGACGCCATTGCATATGCAGATTTGTCAGACTTCTTTTATGTTTGGCTGAAAACCACTGTGGGAGATATTTATCCTCTGGCGTTCTCGACTCCTCAGACCCCCAAAACAGAGGAATGTACTGCTCTTAAGTTCCATCATAACAATAGCGAAGAGGAAGCGAAACAGCATTTTGAGAAAAAGCTTACCCAGATTTTTGATGCTATAGAGGTGCAAACTTCTGATATCGTCAGTATAATGTACGCACATCAAAGCACAGAGGCATGGACTACATTGTGTAACTCCATTTTAAGCGCCCGTATGAATATATCTGGTAGTTGGGCTATCGATTCAGAGAGAGATACTAGAATGAATGCTAATGCCGGTGCTGCTTTAGAGTCTTCCGTAACTGTTGCCTGTCGTCCTTCTGAACGGAAGGGTGTCGGCGATTATCGAGATGTTCGTAAGGCTATCGTATCAAAAGTTGAAAAGGAAGTTAATGATTTATATAATCTAGGTTTCCGAGGCGCAGATTTGCTTACGGCTTGTTTTGGGCAGGCTGTTAGTGAATTTGGCAAGTATCGGATTGTTGAGAGGGCTGATGGGACAGAGGTTTCTGTCGCAGACCTTCTCGATTTAGCAAGAACAAGTGCTTTTAATGCTCTTCTTAAGGGAGTTCAAGGAGATGATTTTAGTCGCTTCTATATAGGTTGGCTACAAATGAATGGTATGGGAGATACTGACTTTGACGATGCAACAAAGTTTACCCGTGTGGGGATGCAAGTAGATGTGTCTGAAATATTTGCCCGTAGGCTTTTAATTCGTGAAGGTAAGATGCAGCATTTAGCTACAGCGGCTGAGCATTTGGGGAATAGTACCACACAAGGGACGCGTCCAGAAGATTCGCTCATCGACCAGGTTCATCGAGCTATGTTGGCCTATGAGAAAGGTGATCGTCATGTCTTACTTACTCTCCTTCATAACGTCGGAGCCGAAGACCAGAGCGCACCTTTTTGGCGTTTAGCGGCATCCCTTAAGGAATTGCTTCCTGATGGGAAAGACCTCAAAGCCGTGGAAGGTCTTCTT
>CADCQX010000055.1 GCA_902803695.1 Oscillospiraceae bacterium | reverse complement strand
TTATGATCCTTTCCCTGTCACCCGTGACAGGGGTCAGAAAGGCAAAGCCTTTCCTTTTCCAACCACTAAAAACGGCGCAGCCGTCTTAACAGAACTGAAAGAAAAAACGCTCCGCGACCTGGACGCAAACTGTTGCATTAAGGGAAAAGCAAGCATCGCCTTCGTCCGTACACGAACGCTGCTTGTCGGGCAGAAGCCCGAACCCACTTTGGTAGTGCTGAGGGGGTGGTCGTATGAAGGATAAGAGGTTGGAGATCAGATTATCACAGGATGAATACGACACCATTTCCAGTAAGGCGAAGCAGGCAGGAGTGACGAACTCAGCATTTATCCTCAAGTCATGTATGGGTAAACAAATCTTCGTTGTCGAAGGTATCGATGAGCTGAACCGTCAGCACAGAGCTATAGGAAACAACCTAAATCAGCTTACTCACCTGGCGAATGCAGGACAGATCCGGGTCGTGGACTTGAGTCCTTTCCTCTCGGAATATGAGAAACAGAGCCGGGCAATCTATGAGTTATTGGAAAGAAAGAGGTGGCGCTGATGGCAACCGTGAACGTAATTTCCAATGGCGGTAAAGGCGGAGCGAAGGGGTTAAGTGGTGTTCTTGGCTACGTTAAGAAGGAAGAAAAGACTATGTGGAACGGATATCAGCTGGTCACAGGCATCAACTGTATCCCTTCTTCAGCTTATTACGACATGATGGCTTCGAAGAATCGATACGGTAAGACGGGCGGTAGGATGTTCTATCACGTAGATCAATCCTTCTCTCCGGACGAGAATATCACTCCCGAACTGGCTCATAAGATCGCAGTTGAGTTTGCCAGGGAGCAGTTCAAAGGGTACGAAGTGCTGGTCGGAACCCATGTCGATGCTCACCATATCCACTCTCATTTTGTAGTCAATAGCGTAAGTTTTGAGAACGGAAAGAAGTATCACTCGGATAAAAACAACATCCAAAGGCTCCGCGATGCGTCCGATGAACTGTGCCGGAAGTATGGTCTTTCAGTTATAGATCAGCCTCAAAAGGGTCTTGAAAAGATGGGAACGAGAGAGTACCGGGCCGCTGAAAAGAAGCAAAGCTGGAAGATAAACCTCATGGCACAGATAAATATCGGCATGCAAAAGGCAAAGTCGAAGGATGAATTTATCAGTTTCATGGAGGAGCTCGGCTACAAAGTTACGTGGACTGACAGCAGAAAGTACATAACTTATACCACTCCTGACGGTAACAGAGTCAGGGATAACAAACTACATCTAAGCAAATATTCAAAGGAGATGATGACATATGAGTTCAACATTAGACGACAAATTATTGAACGTCTTAGGTCAGGCGCAGCAGGATCTTGTGAAAGCATCGAAGCCGACACCGTGTGTGATGATCTCGGAAGAGAACTGGAAATCGATAATCGAGACGTTGCAATCGGAACTCGAAGCACTGAACAAGCTGCGGGAGATCCAGGGAAAGTTTCTGACATCGGAGCAGATGGTGAATCTGATCTCGCAGATCGAGAACATACATCTGGATCACGAACAGTCCTGGGTGAAGGAACTGAAGACGAGATCAGAACAAATGCAGAAAGAACTGGAAGAGAAATCCAACGGGATGACAACGGAATTATCATCACAGGTTGGGAAGCTGAGCGAGCAATCTGCTTCGGATCTGGTCAAAGCGAAGCAGGAGTTGAAGAAGGAACTGGAGGAATACTCGGACAAAATGCACCGTTGTTTGATCACTCCATGCCTACTTATGACGTTGCTCTCAGGGCTGGTTCTCTTGTGGCAGATATGGCAAATGTGATCGATACAAGACCCGATCCAGTGGATAACAGAACACAAATCCCCCAGGGAATGGACAGAAAAGAGTACAGGAAACTGGCGGAAAAGAACGAAGCCCACGGTATCAGGATGGGCTGAATGCAGGAGGTATTAATATGAATAACAATAGGATAATTAAAGGAAGTGATCTCTTTGTTGATGTAAATAGTACGCAGAATTATGGAATAGTAAGGGATTTTGATCCAAAGAAAGCTAAGGATCTTGATTATCTGACCAATAAGATCTGCGAGATGATGAAGGGAAAACGTGAGGAGACACCGTCGATCGATGCGGTGCTCAAGGACAATCTGAAGATTTATTTCCCTCAAAAGTATGTTGAAGCAGCACATATTATTATGGCTATTTCCATCTTCAAATCATTTAGGGATCAGGGATTACTTACGGAAGAAGAGTACAGAGAGATAACCAGAGATGAAGAAAAGCACTGGCGTGAACTCTTGTACGGTGATAGTATGGTAACAAACTGTGCAGTTTTAAAGGAGGGTGTCGATGAGCAGAAAAGTAGCGATATACGCCAGAGTTTCAACTGAACACGAGGCTCAAATAGCAGCTTTGGATAACCAGGTGCAGTACTATGCAGAACTTTTGGCAAAGCACCCGGAGTTCGAATTGTACGACCGGTATATCGATGAAGGCATTACGGGAACCTCAGTAAAGAAGCGACCGAGCTTCCTTCGAATGATGGAAGATGCAAAGAGAGGCTGCTTTGACCTGATCATAACGAGAGAGGTTTCAAGATTTGCACGTAACACAGTCGATACTCTTCAGGAGACCAGAAAGCTCAAGGCAATGGGTGTTGAAGTATGGTTTACGGAAGATAACATCTGGACTATGGATGACAGTGATGGTGAGTTAAGGCTCACCATCATGGCCACCCTTGCTCAGAATGAGAGCAAGAAAACGTCCATGAGAGTTAAAGCCGGACAGATGATTTCCTTCAAGAATGGTGTGCCATATGGTAATGGAAACATTCTCGGATACGATAAGCTTCCTAATCACGGCGGATATGTGATCAACCCGGAGCAGGCTGAGACGGTAAGGATGATATTTGATCTGTATCTTGCAGGTGACGGACTCCGTGCAATCCAGTTCAAATTGGAGCAGGCAGGAAGAAAAACTGCAAGCGGATTAACAAACTGGCATTGTTCAAATATATCCCGTGTCCTGAAGAATCCCTTCTATTGTGGAATCCTTGAATACCGTAAGCAATATGTTCCCGACTATCTTGAACAGAAAAAGATAAATAATCACGGTGCAGTAGACAGGATAAGAGTTAAGGGAACTCACGAAACTATAATAACAGAAGCAGAACATGCGGCGGTTATGGCAAGGATCGATGAGAGAGTTCAGGAACTTGACAGTATGACGAAGAAACAAACAGGCCTGAGGGATCATGCTGATATCTGGGGTAAAAAGCTGATCTGTTGCTGTGGCAAGAAGTTCAGACGAGTTTCTTATCATACACCGAGAGGATCCTCAAAGAGATATGCATATCAATGCGGA
>CADCQX010000054.1 GCA_902803695.1 Oscillospiraceae bacterium | reverse complement strand
TCGAAGCAAAGAGACTTCTCGGATTCGTTCCGGAGATCCCTGCTTTGTATGACCTTCTCACTGTTGAGGAGCACTTCGAATTTGTAAGAAGAGCTTACAGAGTTAACGATACTTCTCATATCAACGCTCTTCTCGAGAGATTTGAACTTACCGATAAGACTAAGAAACTCGGTAAGGAACTTTCAAAGGGTATGCAGCAGAAGGTATCTATCTGCTGTGCACTTCTCCATGATCCTAAGGTTGTTATCTTCGACGAGCCGATGGTAGGTCTTGACCCTCATGCCATCAAGGAATTGAAGGATCTTTTCAGTGAACTTAAGTCCCAGGGTAAGACAGTTATCATCTCAACACACATGATCGATACTGTTGAAGATTATTGGGATGTTGCTCATATCATGATGAACGGCAAGATCGTTGCCACGAAGCACAACAGAAAAGACTCGAGCAATGAGCAGAGCCTCGAAGATCTGTTCTTCCAGATCACTGAAGGCGCTTCCGGAACTAAAGTTGCTGCTGAGCAGGAAGGATTGTGATCTCTATGCTCAAAGCTTATCTGTATCAGGCTTCACACTGCTTTTTCAAAAGGAAGCTAAACGTAATCTTTACCGCACTTGCAGTTGTAGGAACCATTCTTATGCTCATCGTTACCGGTTTGATGACACACGGTAATAACAAAGAGTTTGATCCTTCCTTGATCTGCGGCGGACTTTCCATTCTGACACTTCTGGTCTTTGATTTTTCATTCATCAATGTTGCCAGCGGAATGCTCATGTATACGAACCCTGACGTTAACTTCATGTTCGCGGGTCCGTTCACGAAGAAGTTTAATCTCATAATCCCGATCGTTTCCAGTTTGAAGAGCGCTTTCCTGATGGTATTTATCGTATCAATGCAGGCAGCAAACCTTTCAAATCTCATGGGACTTCGTACCATGGACGCTTTCCTCGCAGTAGGCGGCGTATTCCTGGTAACGGCACTCGGAAGCATCTTGTCACAGATCATCAACGCAGCGATCCATAACAAGAAGACAGCTAAGAACATCATCCTTGGTGTGTTTATTGCTTTCCACGTTCTTCTTATCATCACATCAGTTGCTGCACTTTATAACGAGGCAGGTTCCTTCTCAGGAATCTCTTCTCTCGGAACAGCTAAGATCATCGGTACGGTCGGTACCAGTTTCTTCCTGAAGCTAATCCCGATCGGCGGCTGGGCAACACTTGTATTTGACGGAATCTACATGTCTTCCGTTGTTAAGCTCGTACTCGGTCTTGTTCTTATCGTTGCATCAGTTGCACTCATCGTTATCCTTTTCAACAACATCGAGTTTGATTACTATGAGGAAGCGATCGCAGCTGCTCAGAAGATGGCTGAGAAGATGGCCGCAAAATCAGCAGGTGTCGAGGATATAAGCGCAGTTGATGTTTCAAAGATCAAGGTTGACGGAACAGGTTTTACCAGAGGATCTGGTGCATCTGTTTTCTTCTACAAGCACCTTATCGAGAATAAGCGTTTCAGTAAGCTCTTCTTCATCAACAAGACGATGCTTATCTATAAGGCAGTTACGATAGTCTATATCTTCATCATGAAGAACTCTATCGGTACTCCTAAGGCATTGTTCGCAGCAGGACTTATGATGATAGCTCTTTTCGATACGATCATCTTCGCCGGCGGCAAGTCAGTTCTCGAATACAACAAGCCGTACTTCTTTCTCATTCCTGAGAAGATGAGCAAGAAACTGTGGTCCTGTGTTGCAGGAAGCATTCCTGAGGTTCTCGTCAACGCAGCAGTCGGCGCAGGTATCTTCGGATATTTCCTTAAGGATGTCGCATCCGTACCGTTCATCCTTGCTACATTCGCTTTCTTCGTCGTAGCTGACATCACATGCATCTTTATCGCTAACATCGTTGCTTCTTTGTTCAACTACATGTCGAAAACACCTGCAATGTTCCTTCGTCAGTTCTCGTTCATTACACTTCTCGGAATCGCATTGGTACCTGCTTTTGTTGCAGCTCTTATATTCGATTTCAGATACACGGGATTTATGGCAGTTGCATTTGCAGTCATGGCAGTGCTCATGGTCATTACATCGATCATCGGAACGATCGTGATCAAGAGAAAAGAAATGGCTTAACAGATTTCAATATCATATACCGTTTCGGCGGGTCTCTTATCGGGAGGCCCGTTTTTCTTTTCGAAAACACGCGAACATATTTTCTTTTTATTGCATGTGGAGTATAATATTCGAAAAAGTATTAAGGCGGATCATTGATGGATTTTAAGATAGTTTCCGATTATAAGCCGACGGGCGATCAGCCCCAGGCTATAGCGAAGCTCTCGGAGGGCGTTCTTCGCGGTGATAAGGGTCAGGTGCTCATGGGTGTCACGGGTTCCGGTAAGACATTTACCATGGCCAACATTATCGAGAAGGTCCAGCGTCCGACACTTGTCCTTGCACATAATAAGACCCTTGCTGGTCAGCTCTATAGCGAGTTTAAGGAACTCTTTCCGGATAACGCTGTAGAATACTTCGTTTCCTATTACGATTACTATCAGCCTGAAGCATATATCGCGGCTTCGGATACATATATCGAGAAGGATAGTTCGATCAACGATGAGATCGACCGTATGAGACACTGTGCCACCAGATCTCTTCTTACCCGTAATGACGTTATAGTCGTTTCATCAGTATCCTGTATCTACGGTATCGGAGAAAAGGAAGATTATCAGTCATTGATGGTCATGCTTCGCGTAGGAATGCAGATCACCAGGGAAGAAGTTATGGCGATGCTCATCAACATCCAGTATGACCGTAATGACATAGATCTTATCCGTGGTACCTTCAGGGTCAGGGGAGATGTTATAGATGTCTTTACACCTGATTCGGAAGAGGCGGTTACCAGGATCGAATTCTTCGGTGATGAGATAGACAAGATATCCTTTGTCCATCATGTTTCAGGTAAGACTTTGTGGTCTAAGAACTTCGTTGAGATATTCCCGGCTTCCCACTATGCCACGGGCAGAGAGAAGCTTAAGCATGCACTTGTTACTATCGAAGAAGAACTTGAAGAGCAGGTCGCTAAGCTTCGTGAGGAAGGTAAGCTCATCGAAGCATACCGTCTTGAGCAGCGTACCAGATATGATATCGACATGCTTAACGAGACAGGATTTTGTAAGGGCATCGAGAATTATTCGAGACATATCTCAGGAAGAAAAGCAGGTGAACCGCCGTGTACGCTCATGGACTTTTTCCCTGAAGATTATCTCTTGCTCATCGACGAGTCACACGTAACCGTTCCTCAGGTAGGCGGTATGTATAACGGCGACAGATCTCGTAAGGATATGCTCGTTCAGTATGGTTTCAGACTTCCTTCGGCTTATGACAACAGACCGTTGAAGTTTGAAGAGTTTGAGAAGAAGATGGGACACACGATCTTCGTGTCCGCTACGCCTGCCGATTATGAGAAAGAACACAGCACTCAGATCGTTGAACAGATCATAAGACCTACAGGTCTTCTGGAGCCTGAGATCCATATCCATCCTGTTGAAGGACAGATCGAAGATATCATCGAGAGACTTCGTGAGAATATCAAGAAGGGTGATAAGAGCCTTATCATGACACTCACCAAGAAGATGGCTGAAGACTTAACGGGATTTCTTCAGAACGAAGGAATCAACGTTACTTATCTTCATTCCGATATTGATACCGTTGAACGTATGGAGATCCTTAAGAAGCTCCGTACAGGTGAGACGGATGTAATCGTCGGAATCAATCTCCTGAGAGAAGGTATCGATCTTCCTGAAGTATCGCTTCTCATGATCCTTGATGCGGATAAGGAAGGATTCTTAAGATCCACCAGGTCTCTTATCCAGATCATCGGAAGATGTGCGCGTAACAGTGAAGGTCGTGTCGTTCTCTATGCGGATGAGATGACGGATTCCATCATGGCTGCTGTTTCAGAGACTAACAGAAGACGTGAGATCCAGCAAAGATATAACGAGGAACACCATATCATTCCGAAGACTATCAAGAAAGAGATCCGCGAAGTATTTGACTTTGTGGGTGATGACGGCAAGAAGGATACAAAGTCCTCGTCTGAGGTCAAGAAGATCCTCAGGGACGGTACTTCTTCAGTTTCCGAAGAGGAGAAAAAGAAACTCATCTCGAAGCTTGAGAAGGAGATGAATAAGGCAGCTAAGGAACTCGACTTCGAGCGTGCAGCCGAGCTTCGTGATACAATAATCATGCTGAAGGGCGGACAGACTAATAAATAACTGTGGAGGGATATATGGGTAATGATAACGACAACAAGATATCTCCTCCTAACGTGACGGGTTTTGTACACCTTCATCTTCACACGGAGTACAGTCTTCTTGACGGAGCGATCAGACTTAAGGATCTTCCTGACCGCCTTGCCGATATGGGCATGACTTCATGTGCCATTACCGATCACGGAGTCATGTACGGTGTCGTTGATTTCTACAGAAGAATGAAGGCCAAGGGTCTTCATCCAATAATCGGATGTGAGCTTTATGTTGCGACCGATAACCGTTTTAACAGAAACTATGCTCCGAATGAGAAAGCATATAACCATCTCATCCTTCTTGCCAAGAACAACGAAGGACTTAAGAATCTGAATAAACTCTGTTCCAAAGGTTTTATCGAAGGTTTTTACCGTAAGCCGAGAATAGATAAGGAACTTCTTGAGATGCATCATGAAGGCCTTATCTGTCTTTCCGCATGTATAGCGGGAGAACTTGCGGCGAATATCCTGAATGATGATATAAATAAGGCTACGGAGACGGCTTTATGGTATGACAACCTTTTCGGGAGAGGGAATTATTACCTAGAGATACAGAGCAATACTTTGCGTGAGCAGGCTATTGTTAATAGCGCCCTGGTAAAGATTTCCAGACAGACCGGTATTCCGCTTGTTGCGACAAATGACTGCCACTATCTTAAGAGTGAAGACTTCGAAGTGCACGACGTCCTTCTTTGTATGCAGACAGGCGCCAAGCAATCCGATACCGACAGGTTTAAGATGTCCACCAACGATTTCTACGTTAAGTCCGAGACGGAGATGAGAAGATTTTTCCCTGAGCTTAACGAAGCTATCGAAAACACTACCAAGATCGCCAACATGTGTAATGTCGAATACGACTTCAACACTATCCATCTTCCTGAGTTTGATGTGCCGGAAGGCTTCAGTTCCAATGCGGAGTACCTGACGAGTCTTTCGTATTCCGGTCTTCAGGAGAGGTTCAAGGCTGTTCCTCCTTCCGTTTCCGTTGAGGAATACCATAAGAGGATGGACTATGAGCTTTCCGTCATTACCAAGATGGGCTACACCGACTATTATCTCATCGTTTGGGACTTTATCTTTTATGCCAAGTCCAAGGGCATTATGGTAGGTCCGGGAAGAGGTTCCGGTGCAGGATCCCTTGTCGCATATGCCATAGGAATAACCAATATCGATCCGCTTAAATACGGACTTGTTTTCGAGCGATTCCTGAACATTGAACGTGTGTCGATGCCTGATTTTGATATCGATTTTTGTTACGAGAGACGTCAGGAAGTTATCGACTACGTTACCCTGAAATACGGAACAGAGCGTGTTGCCCAGGTTATCACGTACGGTACCTTGCAGCCGCGTCTTTGCATAAGAGACGTAGCCCGCGTTATGGACCTTCCTTATGCGACTGCCGACAAAGTCGCGAAGATGATCCCTGAGAATCTCGGTATAACCATCGACAAAGCATTGGACATGAATTCCGAACTTCTCAAGGAATATGAGAGCGATGAAAATGTTCATAAGATCCTTGATTATTCTCGAAAACTCGAGGGTATGCCTCGACATACCTCCACCCATGCAGCCGGTGTCATTATTTCCGGTAAGCCGATCACGGATATCGCACCGCTTTCCGTAAACGATGACAACGTTGTAGTTCAGTTCGCCAAATATGATATCGAGAGCGTAGGTCTTCTTAAGTTCGACTTCCTCGGACTTCGTACTCTTACGGTTATGCGTGATACCGCTGACATGGTCCTTGAGAACTATGGCGTTAAGATAGATTTTGATTCGATCCCGACGGATGACCCTGAGATATATAAGATGATAGGTAACGGCGACACGATCGGAGTTTTCCAACTTGAAAGTCGTGGCATGACTTCGTTCATGAAGGATCTCAAACCGACATCTCTCGAGGATATCATCGCAGGTATCTCGCTTTACAGACCTGGCCCGATGGATCAGATCCCTAAGTATGTCGCATGTAAGCACGATCCGAGAAATATCTCATACGATCATCCGCTCCTTGAACCTATTCTCAACGTTACATACGGTTGTATGGTCTATCAGGAACAGGTTATGCAGATCGTTCGTGATCTCGCAGGCTTTTCCATGGGTCAGTCCGATAACATCAGACGTGCCATGAGTAAGAAGAACAAAGCACTGATGGAGAAATACCGTAAGATCTTCATATACGGCGGTGAGGACGATTCCGGAAACACAGTCTCCGGCGCTATCGAGCACGGTGTTCCTGAAGAGGTAGCAGATAAGATCTTCAACGATGTTAGTAACTTTGCAGGATATGCATTTAACAAATCACACGCAGCAGCATATGCTCTCGTCGGCTATTACACGGCTTACCTTAAGTACTACTATCCGACTGAATTCATGGCGGCTATGATGAACTCGTTCAGATTCAATCTTTCCCAGGCTGCCTGGTACATCAGCTGCTGTCCGTCTATGAATATCAAGGTTTTGCCGCCTGATGTCAACAAGAGTAAGGCTAAGTTCTCGACTGAGGTTTCCGAAGACGGCAAACGCTGTATAAGGATCGGACTTTCCGTTATCAAGAACGTTGGTGAGGGTGCTGTTGAGGCACTTGTTAAGGAGCGTAATTCCGGCGGTCCGTTCAAAGACTTTACCGACTTCCTCATAAGAGCTGAATCCTGCTCATTGAACAAGAAGATGATCGAGTCATTGATCTTCGCTTCTGCTTTGGATTTCACGGGCATCAACCGTGCTTCGATGATAATGACCATCCAGACTGAGCTCGATAAGCTCAACCGAAATAACTCCGGCAGGATGGAAGGACAGCTGAGTCTTTTCGATATGGGCGGAAGTGACGGCTCCGTGGTGGATTCCACGCCTTCGATCGATATCAAGGACGTTAAGGAATACGACATCGAGGAGAAACTCTTCTATGAAAAAGATGTGCTTGGCATCTATATTTCCGGACATCCTCTCATGGGCTACCGCGACTGTATCGAAGAATTCGTAACCTTCGGCATGAACGACGTCAAGGAGTATAAGGACAGCGAGAATATGCAGGCCATAAACGACGATAAATCCGTCATCATGGCAGGCCTTCTCATGAAAAAGCAGATGCGTTCAACAAAGGCGAAGACCATGATGGCGATCCTTCAGTTCGAAGACATGTTCGGACCATATGAGTGCGCCATCTTTGGAAAGATCCTGGAACGATACAACCCGATACTCGCCGTAAACAAGTCATACCTGATCTTCGGCAAGCGAAGGGTAAGGGAGGATGACACCTTCTCGCTTTATGTGGACATGATAGTTCCTATGCCCGAAAACGAAATCCAGATGCAATCTTTAAGGCAGGATCCTTTCGTCAAGCCGTTCCTTAACGCTTCAAACATGAATATCGCTCCGTCACCTGTACCTATACCGCCTCAGGCTCCTTCAGCTTCGAGGGGATCATTTGTACTTCCTCAGTCCGAGGAGCATTATGTCGCCATCAGGTTCACGGGAGAGATAGGTGATGATTCTTACAGAAGGCTTATGAACCTTCTGGCATATTATCACGGCAACTGTACCGTTAAGCTGTTCCTTCCGGACTCAAACCAGCTCCGTAACGTCAATCAGCAGTGCTTTATCGACGACGACCCTGATGTTATCGCTCAGATAACAAGATTATGCGGTGAGGACAACATACAGATTAATTAAAATCTGTTTCTTTAAAATTTTGCCCTGTAATGATATTATTTGTTTAGTCTAAAAACAGGGGTGAATTATTATGCTTAATATTCTTTACGACGAGACAAATGTACCGGAAATAGATACTTTACGTGCCAAGAACTATGACAATATAGATACTTCCGAGATCCCGGATCTTAAGAGAGTAGGTGTTTTGACCAGCGGCGGCGACGCACCCGGCATGAACGCAGCTATCCGTTCCATAGTAAGAACGGGTATCAACAGCGGTCTTGAGATCTTCGGTGTTACCAGAGGTTACCACGGTCTTTGGAAGGGCGAGATGAGCCAGATCAATACCAGAGACGTATCAGAGACATTGCAGCGCGGAGGAACATTCCTTATGACTGCCAGATCCAAGACTTTCATGACAAAGGAAGGTGTCATCAAGGGCGCTCGCATGATGGAAGTCTACGGACTTGATGCTTTGGTCGTTATCGGCGGTGACGGTTCCTATAAGGGTGCCAGAGCCCTTGCCAGAGTCGGTGTGCCTGTAATCGGTATCCCGGGTACCATTGATAACGATATCGCTTCTACCGAATATACCATCGGCTACGATACGGCTATGAATACGGCAATGGAGTGCATCGATAAACTTCGTGATACTGCATCTTCACATGAGCGTTGCAGCGTTATCGAGGTAATGGGCAGACATGCAGGTTATATTGCACTTAACGTAGGTATTGCTACAGGTGCCGAGTGTCTTTTGATCCCTGAGGTTCCTTATGATTTCGATAAGGATGTTATCAGAGTTATCCTTGACGGCAGAAATAAGGGTAAGAGACATTATATCGTTATCGTTGCCGAGGGTGCAGGCTCTGCAACTGAGATCGCTTCGAAGATCGAAGCTGCAACAGGTATCGAAGCAAGACCAACTATTTTGGGTCACTTACAGCGTGGCGGAAGCCCGACGCTTCGTGACAGAACAATGGCTACGCTCATGAGCGCACACGCCATAGAATGTATTAAGGAGAAAAGGCTGAACAGACTGGTCGTTCTTAAGGACGGTAAGATCACAGATGTCGATATAGAAGAAGGTCTTGAGATGAAGAAGACCATTAATCAGAAGGAGCTTGATAAATTCGCACTTCTGTCTTGATACGACCTGTCTTAAGCTGAAGATAATATGTACAGATATTCTACTTTTGAGGAGGAAGAACGCCGTAAGCAGATACGCGGGCGTGTCTTGAGTGTCCTCGAATTCGACAAGATAAAGAATATGCTTCTTGATTGCACGAGAACGACATACGGAAGAGCAATTGCTGAAGATCTCTTTCCGACAACTGATGCAACCATCGTTAAGGACGGACTTGACGATACAGAAGAAGCATTCATCTACATGAACAAATACGGACCATTGCCGCTCTCGGGATTCGGTGATATCAAATCCTGTATTTCCTTTGCGAGAGCAGGCGGTGTCCTTACCATGCGGCAGCTTTTGGATGTTGCATCTTTCCTTCGTTCTGTTGAGAGACTCACCCAGGTGATCTCTAACGAACATTCCGACATGGAAGGAACGAATCTTTTCAGTTCCATCGGAGCACTTTCCACGGTTTCCTCGCTCGAGAAAGACATCTCCGCTTCTATCGTTAATGAAGATGAGATGAATGACCGTGCCAGCGATACATTGTATTCGCTCCGCCGTGAGAAAAAAGATATCCAGCAGAACATCCGAGTAATGCTCGACCGCGTTATCCGTAACAGCGAAGATATCCTGCAGGAAGCGATCATTACGATTAGAGGCGACCGTTACTGCGTACCGGTCAAAGCCGAGTGTAAGTCAAGACTTCCGGGTATCGTTCACGATACGTCATCCACGGGCCAGACTGTTTTCATCGAGCCTTTGGCAGTTGTTGAAGCTAATAACAGGATAAGAGAACTGGTAGCTCTTGAGAGAGAAGAGATCCAGCGCATCCTTGAAGAACTTACCAAGCGTGTCTTAAGAGAGTCGGATTCTCTCGAGTCTGATATCGTGCTCGTTGCTGATATCGACTTCGTTTGCGCCAAGGCTGAACTCGCAATGAGGATGAACGCTTCAAAGCCTGCTCTTAATGACAAGAGCTATATCCGCCTGGTCAAGGCCAGACATCCGCTTATTCCTAAGGAGTCGGTCGTTCCTGTCGATATCGAACTTGGTAAAGACTACAGATCTCTCATAATCACAGGTCCGAATACCGGCGGTAAGACGGTTTCACTTAAGACCTGCGGACTTTTCACCCTGATGGCTATGGCAGGTCTTATGCTTCCTTGCGCTCAGGGTTCAGAGATCGCTTGCTTCGACCGTGTCCTCGCTGATATCGGTGATGAGCAGAGTATCGAGCAGAGTCTTTCCACTTTCTCGGCTCACATGTCCAACATCGTTTTCATATTGAAGAATACCCGTAAGAACTCTCTCGTTCTTCTGGATGAGCTCGGTTCGGGAACCGATCCTGCGGAGGGCGCTGCTCTTGCGATCGCCATCCTTGACGAGCTTTTCGAACGCGGTTGTACTACCATGGCAACGACCCACTATAAGGAGCTCAAAGCCTACGCTATCGAGAAGGAAGGCGTCATGAACGCAGCCTGCGAATTCGATACCGATACTTTGTCACCTACCTCTAGGCTCATTATCGGCATGCCGGGTGTAAGTAATGCTTTTGTCATCTCGAAAAAGTTGGGCGTTCCTTCAAAGATAATCGATTCCGCCATGGTCAACTTAAGCAATGACGAACTGGCTTTCGAGAGACTTCTTGAGTCTGCGGAAGAAAACAACCGCGAGGCGAAGAGACTTTTCGAAGAGAATAAGAAACTCAATGAGGAACTTCAGGAAGCAAGGAATGCCCTCGAAGAGGAAAAGAAAGCACTCAAGGCTTCCAAGACCAAGATCCTTAATGACTCCAGAAAAGAACAGCGTGAACTTCTCGAAGAAAAAGAGGAGGAGCTGGACGAACTTATCCGTAAGCTCAAGAAAGCCGGCAAGAACAAGGACAAGAGAGAAGCCATGGATGAGATGGAGAAGGTCAGAAGACGTCTCCGCGCAGGACTTAAGGACCTTACCGACGATTCCGCCGATGACGAGATCCTTGATAAGACATCACTACCGGGTGAAGTTCCGAAAGAGTTCAAGATCGGCGAGAAGTATTACATTCCTCATCTTGATATGCTCGGAACCTGCGTAAGCCTTCCGAACAAGTCCGGCAAGGTCCAGATCGAATCCGGCACCATGAGGATGACGATGGAAAAGGAGGCTTTGAGGCTTCCGACGAGAGAACAGAAAGAGCCGCCTAAGGAAACGAAGACCAGACGCGACCGTCCTATCGAGAAGAAGAATGATTCTGCGACGATCATCGCCATGCAGAAATCTTCTTCCACGATGCCTGAGGTCATGCTCCTCGGAAAGCGCGTTGACGAAGCAGTATCGATCCTCGACAGCTATATTGATGACTGTTCGTTAAGCGGCATCAAGAAGATCAGGATCGTTCACGGCAAGGGAACAGGTGCCTTAAGAAGTGCTGTTGACGATTACTTAAGACAGAGCAGACGCGTCAAGACCCACCGTCTCGGAACGATTGGTGAAGGCGACGACGGCGTAACTATAGCCGAACTTTATTGATAACGGAGGATTCTTATATGGATGCGATCTTTAACAGAAGAAGTATTCGTAAGTTCAAGGACGAGAAGGTTTCTAAGGACCTCATAATGAAGATGATCGAAGCGGGCAGGATGGCTCCTTCCGCCAAGAACAGACAGCCTTGGAAATACATTGTCTTTGAAGGTCAGCAGCGCGAGATCATGCTCGGCGTAATGGAGCAGGGACTCATCGCCGCACTGAACGAACCTTCTTTGCCTGAAGGCGCGAAGCCCGGAGTCCTTGATGCCCAGAACACTCTCCGCATCATGCGCGGCGCTCCTACCATAATCCTTATTATCAATACCAACGGCAGCACGCCATTCGGTCCGCCGCAGGACATTTTCGGAAGGATCACGGAGATCACGGACTGCCTTTCTATCGGCGCATCTGTCGAAAACATGCTCCTTGCAGCAACTGAGGAAGGCCTCGGCACTCTGTGGATCGCCAATACTTTCTTTGCTCACGAGCCGCTTCGTATGTTCCTTGGAAGCGACAACCAGCTGGCAGGCGCCATCGCAGTCGGCTTCCCGGACGAAGATCCTGTCATGAGACCGAGAAAAGATATAGAAGACATAGTTGAATTCAGAGGTTAAGTTTTATATGAGCAGTATTTTTGACACAAAGAGATTGAATATTTTCATAGGCGCATACGGAAGCGGCAAGTCCGAGATATCGGTAAACTGCGCGGTGGGTATCAAGACCAGAAATCCTGAGGCCAAGGTCCTCCTGGCAGATCTTGATATCGTTAATCCTTTCTACCGTTCTGCCGATGCCGCTCGAAAACTCGATAATCTCGACATCCGTGTCATCTCTCCGTCCTACGCGAACTCAAACGTAGACGTTCCGGCGCTTTCCGGAGAAGTCTATTCTATTTTCGATGACGAGAGTTATGTTGGTGTTTTCGATATCGGAGGAGAGGATATGGGAGCTAATGTATTGGGTTCCATGCATAACAGACTCCTGGGGATCGACTACAATCTTTTTATGGTCATAAACACATTAAGACCGTTTACGTCTGATGAGGATTCCATAATCATGATGGCTAAGGATCTCGAGGCAGCAGCCAAGCTTCCGATAACCGGTTTTATCAATAACACTAATCTTCTCGATGAGACATCTTTCGAGGATATCGTTCGCGGAAATGAGATCATTCATAACGTATCTGAGAAGGTAGGTGTTCCGCTCGTGGCGACCTCAGTTCTGGATGGCCGATTTGATGACAATACTTTGTCCACTCTGAATAAACCGGGTGAATTTTTGTGCATTAAGCGAAATATCACCTATAATTACTGACCGTGGCTTGTTAAAATTGTTGTGAAATCCTTCCTTTAATGATAAAATTTGTTTGTACTTTGGAAGTATAAATCATTTAGGAGGAACTTGTATTATGGGCTTGATCAAATTGATTGGCAACATTGCAAGTACAGTCGGCGGATCTATTTCTTCACAGTTCGCTGATCAGTATTTGGAATTCTTCACGACCGATGCACTTGGACAGGATGTTTTGTGCAGAAAGGGCGCTAACAAGATTACAAAGGGAAACAATAAGGGATCTTCAGATGTTATTTCTAACGGTTCCAAGATCGTAGTACCACCGAATCATGCACTTATTCTTGTAAACAACGGTCAGGTAGTTGACTATGTAGCTGACGGAGAGGGCGGAATGTATTCATTCGATTCATCAACAGCTCCATCATGTCTTGCTAACGAGCACTTCTTCCAGAATCTTAAGTCTTCCGTTGTAGACACATGGAATCGTATGAGAGCTGGCGGCGAAGTTATGCAGGAACAGCTTGTTTACTACGTAAATATGCAGGAGATCAGGGATCAGAAGTTCGGTACATCTTCACCTGTACCATATCCGGATCCTGTTTACAGAAATATCTACATTAAGCTCAACGGATCTTTCACATTCAAGAT
>CADCQX010000053.1 GCA_902803695.1 Oscillospiraceae bacterium | reverse complement strand
TGCGGTTATTTGTAAACCACAATTTAGGGAATACGTGATTTGTCAAATAATCGAAATCTGCAAAGCTGATATTTGTTATCAATAACCATCTTTTTATTAGTGGAAAATGGGGCTTGATGTTGTACAATAGCAATGAACTAAAACTTCTTATCGGGAGGTCAGTATGAAATACATAAGCACAAGAGGCTATGAAGGCAAGTTTTCTGCAAGCGAAGCTATCGTAAAGGGTATCGCTCCGGACGGAGGACTTTTTGTGCCTGAGTCGATCCCTTCTATCTCCAAGGACGAGATCGAAGAGATGATGAACATGGAATTCTATCAGATCTCCGCGAGAGTTATCTCGAAGTTTCTCGAGGATTTTACAGAGAGTGAACTTCTTGATTACACGAGACAGGCATACGATCCTGAGAAGTGGGAAGAGATCGTAGTTCCGCTCGTTCAACTCAACTCATACAATGACCGTGAATATATCCTTGAACTCTGGCATGGTCCTACGGCAGCGTTTAAGGACGTAGCTTTGCAGCTTCTTCCACACCTCATGACTGCTTCTATCCGTAAGACAGGCGAGTCCAAGAAGATCTGCATCCTCACAGCTACATCCGGCGATACGGGTAAGGCTGCACTTGAAGGCTTCAAGGATCTTCCGGGCACAGAGATCATCGTTTTCTATCCTTCCGACGGCGTATCCGAGGCTCAGAAGCTTCAGATGATCACAACGGAAGGCAGCAATACACACGTAATCGCGGTAAACGGCTGCTTCGACGATGCACAGACAGGCGTTAAGAACATTTTCGCGAATACAGAGTTTGCGGATGTGCTCTCTTCCAATAACGTTAAACTGTCTTCCGCTAACTCCATCAACTGGGGCCGTCTCGTACCGCAGATCGCTTACTATGTTTTCTCTTATGTCGATCTTCTTCGCAAAGAAAAGATCACCATGGGTGAAGAGATCAATATCGTAGTTCCTACAGGTAACTTCGGTAACATCCTTGCAGCATGGTACGCTAAGCAGATGGGTATTCCGGTACACCGTCTGATCTGCGCTTCCAACAAGAACAAGGTCCTCTGCGACTTCTTCGCATCCGGAACATATGACAGGAGAAGAGAGTTCTTCAAGACAAATTCTCCTTCCATGGATATCCTCATCTCATCCAATCTGGAGAGACTCCTTTTCGAGATCTCCGGAAAAGATGCAGGCAAGGTTTCCGGTTGGATGAAGGAACTTAACGAGAAGGGTGTCTACAGTGTAGATCCTCAGACACTTAAGGGACTTCAGCGTCAGTTCGTAGGCGGCTTTGCTGATGAGACAGGTATCGCTAAGACTATCGTTGACGTATACGACCGCACGGATAACGTGATCGACACACATACTGCAGTCGGTTTTAACATCTACAACAGATATCATCAGAGATCCAAGGACGAGACCAAGACGGTATTCGCTTCAACAGCTTCACCGTTCAAGTTCGCTCCTGCAGTTATGGATGCTCTCCGCGGAGCAGGTTACAGCAACGGCAGATCAAATGAGACCATCATCAACGAGCTGTCTGAAGAGAGCGGCCTCGAGATCCCTGCAACGCTTAAGGATATCGCTAAGCGTGAGATCCGTCACAAGATGACAATCGAGAAAGATCAGATGATGGATACCGTCAGGAGTATTCTTATCGGGTAACAAAATATTGTCATTTATTTTCGATGGGCGACAGAATAATCGAAGATAATTATATCGGGTCGATATTTATATAATGCCTTCCTTTGTCTAGTATATTTATGATAAATTTAATTCGTGAATGACAGAAAGAGGAGGGTATTATTATGCCAACAAACACAGTAATTTTTATCGCAGTTGGTGTAGCGATCTTGGTGTTCTTATTGATCATCATCTTCACAAGTTATGTAAAGGCTCCACCGAACAAAGCTTATATCATCACGGGTCTTAAGAGACACCCGAAGATCTTGATAGGTAAGGCAGGTTTGAAGCTTCCTTTCCTCGAGAGAAAAGACGAACTTCTGGTAGAACAGCTCTCCATCGACATTAAGACAGGTGACTTCGTTCCGACAGCTGACTTCATCGGTGTTAACATCGACGCAGTCGCTAAGGTCCAGATCAGGACCGATGAGGAAGGTATCAAGCTCGCCATGAAGAACTTCCTTAACATGAACAGCCAGCAGATCAATGCTCAGCTCGTTGATTCATTACAGGGTAACATGCGTGAGATCATCGGTACCATCACATTGAAGGAACTTTGTAACGACAGAAAGTCTTTCGGTGATCAGGTACAGGAGAAGGCACAGGTTGACATGAACAACCTCGGTATCCAGATCATCTCCTGTAACATCCAGCACGTTGAGGATAAGAACGACCTCATCACAGCTCTCGGTCAGGACAACATGGCAACCATCCAGAAGTCCGCCAGCATCGCTAAGGCAAATGCAGAGCGTGATATCGCGATCGCACAGGCTGAGGCTTTCAAAGAGGCTAACGACGCTAAGGTTGCTTCCGAGACAGAGATCGCTATCAAGCAGAATGAACTGTCCATCAAGAAGTCAGAACTCCAGGTAGTTCAGGATACAAAGAGAGCTGAGGCAGACGCAGCATATAAGATCCAGGAGCAGGCACAGCGTAAGTCTATCGAGGTTGCTAATACCGAGGCAGATATCGCTAAGCAGGAAAAAGCCGTAGAACTTAAGATGAAAGAGGCTCAGGTTCGTGAGCAGGCTTTGGACGCTGAGATCAAGAAGGCAGCAGATGCCGAGAAGTATCGTCAGCAGCAAATGGCAGACGTAGCTCTTTATAAGAGACAGAAGGAAGCTGAAGCTCGTAAGTACGAACTCGCACAGCAGGCTGAAGCTAAGAAGATCCAGGCAGAAGCAGATCTTATCGCTATGCAGAAGGAAGCTGAAGGTATCCGTGCAAGAGGTGAAGCTGAGGCTGATGCGATCCGTGCAAAGGCAGAGGCTGAGGCGATCGGTATCGACAAGAAAGCAGAAGCTATGCAGAAGTACGGCGAGGCAGCTGTTATCGAGATGCTCTGTAAGATGTATCCTCTCGTTGCAGAGGCAATCGCAAAGCCACTTGCAAACATTGATTCTATTACGATGTATGGCGAAGGCAACACAGCAAAGATGACAGAGGACATCACAAAGTCCTTCAAGCAGACGATCGATGGTATCGGCGACAGCCTTGGCATCAATCTTTCTTCCGTCATCGGAAGCTTCGCAGGCACAAAGCTCGCTGGTTCGACAAACTTCGGACTTGCTCAGGCAACAGCACCTGCAGCAGAGAATGCTCCTGAAGCAGCAAAGAAGCCATCCGTAGATGAGGCACTTGGAAACATTGCCAACAACTTAGGAACTTCTAATGAGGCTGACCATAACGGTCCTGTAATCGACAAAGACAACGAATGAAATAACACCTCATTAAAGACGGGGGCGGTCTTCTCAG
The DNA here is from genome assembly GCA_902803695.1 of Oscillospiraceae bacterium. Classification (GTDB taxonomy): domain Bacteria; phylum Bacillota; class Clostridia; order Saccharofermentanales; family Saccharofermentanaceae; genus Saccharofermentans. The sequence goes on along the minus strand of CADCQX010000053.1, from coordinate 23,210 downwards.
GAAGGCCGCCTTTTTCTTTTTGCAGATTATCGCACACCCGGGACTTCAAGTATCCTGTCGAGTGCTTCGTTTAGCATGCTTCTCGGGCATGCGATATTCATCCTGAAGAAGTGCTCGCCGCTTTTCCCAAAGAAAAGTCCTTCGGAGAATCTGACATGTGCATTCTTAAGGAAGAAAGCAGTCGGGTCTTCGTCTGTTACCTTAGACGCATCTATCCATATAAGATATGTTCCTTCGATATCGATCATTTTAAGTTTCGTGCCTTCAAGGCGCGATCTGACAAGAGTGGCGTTGCCCTCAAGGTAAGTAATGAGTTCGTTGACCCACTCCTCGCCGTAAGTATATGCGGCGCGTGTCGCGACTATTCCCATGACGTTCAGTCCGAAAGCCCCCGTCGCTACAGACAGCAGGTCGATCTTTCTTCGCATCGAATCGTCGGCGACAAAGATGTTGGCCGCCTGGATCCCTGCGAGGTTGAATGTTTTCGTAGGGGACGTGCAGGTAACGGTGATCTTATTAATTTCATTGGAAAGTGACGCGATCGGGATATGCTCATGACCGCTGAAGATAAAATCCGCATGGATCTCGTCAGAGACGATGAGCACGTTGTTTCTAAGACAGATGTCGCCCATGCGCGTAAGCTCGTCACGGGACCATACTCTTCCTGCAGGATTATGAGGATTACAAAGAACAAACATCCTTACGTTGTTTTCTCTAATCTTTTTCTCCATGTCATCGAAAACGATCTCATACCGTGAGCCTTTAAGTTCCAGCTCTGACACTACAAGTCTCCTGCCGGTCATCTTTACCGTTCTGGAGATTGCTCCATATAAAGGTTCCATTATGAGGATGGAATCATCCGGTTTTGTTAGTGCCCGGATCGAAAGCGAGAGTGCGAGGATTACGCTCGGAAGTTTAAGGCAGGTCTTGGGATCGACATCCCAGTTGTATCTTTTCTTAAACCAGTTTACGACTGCGTCGTCATAAGTCTTATCGGCTTCCGAATAACCGAAGATGCCGCGTCTGGACTGCTCGGCCAACGCATTGGAAACCTCTTCGGGGCACCTGAAGTCCATATCGGCGACCCACATAGGGATCAGATCGTTGATGCCTTCGAGCTTTTCATACTTTATATCTTCAGGGGTGTTTCTTGGAACTAATTCATCAAAATCAAACATGGTATATCCTCCGCTTGCTATTATAACAATTATTATCTGTATAATGTATTCAGCAAATGTTTTCGAGGATAAGGAAATGAAGAAAAGACTAAAGGATATCTTTGATGCGGATAAGTCAACGACGGATTACGGTGCGGCGATCATGGCGGAGTTCGGATTGTCCGTGGATAAGCACTATGACCTGCTGGTGGTGGCGCCGGGGTGGACGCCGCCGAAGATAATGGCGAACGCGGATGTGGAGATCATGAAGACGGTATCACATTCGTATATCTCGGGATACGAGGTCAGGGGCGAGGGCTACCTGATGGCGTGGATACAGACGAGCCCGGGAGCGTGCTCGCTCATCGATGAGCTTTCGTTGTGCGCGGCTCTGGACTTCGACAAGCTGGTCTTTGTCGGGGCGGTGGGTTCGCTTACGAAGGACATTGAACTGGGATCCATATGCACGCCGTTTTACAGCATCTCGGGAACTCTCGCCAACGGTTATCTGATGGAGGACATCAGGGAGTATGAGCCGTTCGGGAAGGTGTATCCGAATGACCCGGGATTTGTGGCTGACGTCATGAAGATGGTATACGGGATGGGGCATAAGATCTGGCAGGTGCCTGTGTTCTGTACGGACAGTGTGATGTGCGAATATGCGCACATGGATTTCATCAGGAGTTTTGACGTGAAGCTGATCGAGATGGAGACTTCCACGTTCTATCTGATGGCGGATCTGATGGAGAAGCCGGCGGTGGCTCTGCTTGTCGTGTCGGACAATTCGGCGACGGGAGAATCGCTGGTACTAAGGACGCCGGAACAGAAGGAAGTTTATAACAGGACGAGATTTGAAGTTATTCCGGAGATACTGATAAGACTGGCTTCGGAAAAATAATCGGAGAAATTTTCCCGAATGTGCAACAAAACTTGAGAACTGTTCGTTATATAGTTAGCAAGTTAATTGCGGAGGGATAGAAACATGATTAAAAAGATTGGAGCTGCTGCCATGGCGGCCTTGATGTTCATGGCAATTTCTGCAGGTTGTGCAAGATCTGAGGAAGATTCAACACTTAACACAATGTCTCCGGAAAACATTATCGAGCCTATTAAGGATAAAGATAAAGTATTTAATGATGTGGTCGAGCTTTCTTATACTGAGGCTACTACGGATACTGATTATATGGCTTTCGTATTCGACTTCGGAAGCGAGTGCTTCAGCGGTACGGACGATAACGTAATGGTATCACCTGCATCACTTCTTTTCGCGATGGAGATGGCCGGAGCAGGTGCGGACGGCAAGACTCTTGATGAGATGAGTAACGTAATGGTACCGGGTGCAAGCAATGAAGAAGCACTGGGATTCGCATCTGATTACTACAGATTTCTTAATGGAACAGATGAGATGAATATCTCCAACGGTATCTTCATGAATTCAAAATTCGACGGACATTTCTACAGCGATTATATCGATTATATCCAGGATATGTTCGATGCCCAGACAGACATCAGACCGTTTAATGATGATGCAGTCGATTACATTAATGAATGGGTAAACGAGAGCACAGACGGAATGATCCCGACTATCATTGATAAGCTGGATCCTGATCTTGATATGGCAGTCATCATAAATGCCATCGCATTTAACGGCGAGTGGGAAGAGAAGTATGAAGGTGAAGACATCAATGAGGAAGGCCTTTTTACGAATGCTTCCGGTGAGGATCAGACAGTAACGATGCTCAATTCGACAGAAGGAATCTTTTTCGAGACGGAAAAGGCAACAGGATTTATCAAGGAATATAAGGGCGGAGAGTATGCTTTCGTAGCGATCCTTCCTAAGGATGAGTCCATTGATGCGAATGAGTTCATGGCAGGTTTTACGGCTGAGGACTACAGGGCGTTCATCGACAGCGCAAGGAGCACAGACGTTCATGCTTCTTTGCCGGCGTTCTCATACGATTACTCCAATGAGGGGTTGATCGAAGTTCTGGAGAATATGGGAATGGAAGCTCCGTTCAACAATGAGGCAGATTTTTCAAACATGACGGATATTGATGCATACATCTCTTCCGTTATCCAGAAGACACATATCGAGGTCGACAGCGACGGAACAAAGGCAGCTGCAGCTACAGCAGTAACGATCACGGCTAAGGGCGCGATCATCGAGCCTGAGGATTACGAAGTAGTACGCCTCAACAGACCGTTCGCATATGTGATCGTTGATACCGAGACAGATACTCCGGTATTTCTTGGAACAGTAAATTCAATCGACAATTAATAGATCAGAAAAGGGAATAGATATGGTAAAGAAAATTGGAGCGGCAGCCATGGCCGCTATGTTGTTCATGGCAGTTTTCACAGGTTGCAGTAAGGAAGAATCCCAAAAAACAGACGAACCGGTAAGCACATTTACTACGCTTAAATCGTCGGAAGGCGATAAGGTTTTCGAAGATCTGGAGGAACTATCTTACACAACAGTTATTGAAGGTTCAGACTATAACAAGTTCGTATTCGATTTCGCAGGAAAGAGCTGCACGGATAAGGACGAGAACGTAATGGTATCACCGGCGTCGCTTCTATTCGCGATGGAGATGATGGGAGCAGGTGCGAACGGCAATACACTTACCGAGATGAGTAATGTTCTGGTGCCGGGTGCAAGTAATGAGGAAGCGCTGGCTTTCGCGGCGGACTATTTTAGAAGTCTTACATCTGATGAGTCAGGCATACTCAAAGTGGCTAACGGCGTTCTCATAAGAGAAGATATCGGAGGCTCATTCTATGAGGATTACCTCAACTACATAAAGGATAACTTTGACGCAGAGGTCAGGGTGGAGCCGTTCAATAACGGTACTGTCGAAGAGGTCAACAGCTGGGTAAACGAACACACAGACGGAATGATCCCTGAGATCATCAGAGATATCTCACCTGAAACGGAATCGATCCTCCTGGATGCCATCGCTTTTGATGCCAAGTGGGCTGACGAGTATGAAGAGAATGATATCATCGAGGATTCAACATTCACCAATTCCAAGGGTGAAGCTGAAGATGTAACGCTTCTTTTCTCCAACGAGGGCATCTACTTTGAGACAGATAAGGCCATCGGATTTCTGAAGTATTACGAGGGTGAGGAATATGCTTTTGTAGCTGTCCTTCCTAAGGATACAAGCATCACTGCCAATGAGTTCCTCGCAGGTTTTACATCGGAAGACTATAAGGCATTCATGGACAGCAGAAGCGAAGAAACAGTCAATGCTTATATTCCTGAATTTACATATGATTACAGCAATGGTGAGATCGTCGATATACTTAAGGATCTGGGTATCAAGGATGCGTTTGAATCTGAAAAGGCTGATTTTTCCAACATGTCATCAGAGTCACTTTACATCTCGCAGATCATCCAGAAGACACATATCGAGCTTAACAGCAATGGAACAAAGGCTGCAGCTGCCACGGCTATCATCGCATATGGCGCCACCAGCGCAGAGTTCGATACAGAACTTCCTAAGGAAGTACGTCTCGACAGGCCATTCGCTTATATGATCGTTGATACCGGAACAGATACACCGGTTTTTGTAGGGACAGTTAATTCAACTGAGAAATAAATTTTAAACCATAGGAGGGATAGATATGGTTAAGAAGATTGGGGCTGCAGCCATGGCAGCAATGTTATTCATGGCAGTATTTACAGGTTGCAAAAAGGAAGAACCGAAGAATAAGTCGGACGAGCCTATAAGCACTTTTGCAACGCTTAAGTCATCAGAGGGTGAGAAAGTTTTCGAAGACCTGGAACCGCTTTCTTACAAGACAGTCATTGAGGGTTCCGATTACAACAAGTTCGTATTCGAATTTGCAGGTAATTCCTGTTCGGATAAGGACGAGAACGTAATGGTATCGCCGGCATCACTCCTTTTCGCGATGGAGATGGTAGGAGCAGGTGCCAACGGCAACACACTTACCGAGATGAGTAATGTACTGGTGCCGGGTGCAAGTAATGAGGAAGCATTGGCTTTCGCTGCAGATTATTATAAGAGCCTCTCATCTGACGAGACAAAGACCATCAAGGTAGCTAACGGTGTCCTTATCAGAGAGGATATCGGAGGCACATACTACGAAGATTACCTCGACTATATCAAGGAAAACTTTGATGCGGAGATCAGAGTCGAACCGTTCAGCTCGGAAACTGTTAATGAGGTCAACGACTGGGTAAACGATCATACTGACGGAATGATCCCGAAGATCATCAGCGATCTGTCACCTGATACAGCCATGATCCTCATGGACGCTATCGCATTTGACGCCAAGTGGGCAGACAAATATGAGGATTACGATATCCTCGAAGACTGCACATTCACCAATTCCAAGGGTGAGCAGGAAGACGTAACTCTTCTTTATTCATATGAAGGTGTTTACTTTGAGACAGATAAGGCAACGGGATTTATGAAGTACTACGAGGGTGACGACTATGCATTCGTAGCAGTCCTTCCTAAGGATACTAGCATCACGGCTAATGAGTTCCTCGCAGGATTCACATCAGAAGATTATAAGGCGTTCCTCGACAGCAGGACCAATGATTCCGTAAACGCTTTCATTCCTGAGTTCTCATATGATTACTCTAATTATGAAATCGCAAAAATGCTTCAGGAAATGGGCATCAATGATGCATTCGATAGCGATAAGGCTGATTTCTCCAACATGTCCACAGATCCTCAGTGCATCTCTGCAGTCATCCAGAAGACTCACATCGAGCTCACAAGTGAAGGCACAAAGGCTGCAGCTGCTACAGTTATCATGACTGAGGATGCATGCGAGATCGAGACAGAACTTCCTATGACAGTCCGCCTCGACAGACCATTCGCTTATATGATCGTTGATACAGAGACAAACACACCTGTATTCGTAGGATCGGTTAACAGTGTAACCACAGTTAACGGATAAACCGGAGTCATCAAGGGAGGATATACTCCCTTGCAGATATATATAGAGGGAGCTGCCCGTACGGACAACTCCCTTTTCATTTCTTATCGATCGTATATCATCAGCTAAGGATCTCTCCGATAGTTCCGATACCGAAAGCAAGCATTATAAGTGCCCAGAATGCCCAGCTTAAGACTAATGCGAAGACATCCATCGGATTCGGACGAAGTCCTTCTTTCTTGGCCCTTCTGTAATTGATGATGAACATGATCGTTACCGGGATCGACAATCCCCAGGCTGCAAAGCAAAGAGAGAGAATAGATAGCAGATTCTTCTTTGCAGGATACTTTCCGTCCTTGAGATCGGTGGCACCGATTGCCTGAGGCTGAACGATCTTGATGAGAAGCGGAACTTCTCTGGTCTCGTCATAGGAATAATCGATCTGAACTTTTTCTTCTTCCCTGTCAGGGATGATAATGAATCTGCTCTCGTTTCTTCCGCCTTCCTGGAAGATGATCTCATGCGGACCCGGAGCAAGCTTGAAGTTTGCCATTGATCCGACCTTCAGATCATAATCGATATTCGTGCTTCTAACCTTTATCTTGAGATCAGGGGAGACACCTCTGGAATATGCGATAACGAGGTTGTACTTATGGATGACTCTTGTCTCTCTCTCCTCGAAACCGCAATACTCGCAGTATCTCATCTTATCTGCTTCTCTAAGATCTGCACCGCAACATGGGCATCTCATAACTAATCACCACCCTTTTCCAATAAACACATCTTAAGCGGTCAGCTTCTTACTAATGCCGACAGGAACAGAAGATGTATCATGATCCAGATATAACCCAATACCTGAGCCAGTACATCCAATCCGTGCTCTTTTCTTCCTGCTTTCTTTGCTCTGCTGGCGCTTATGGATCCCATAATGATCGCCGGGATCGACAGTCCGCAGAGGCCCATGATAAATGCAGGTATCGTCAGGCCTGATTTCTTCGCCGGAAGAAGGTTGGCCTTTGGAATATCTGAATATGATGGAGTTGCACCAGGCTCTGTGATCCTGATCACTGCAGCACCCTTGCCGAAAGCATCATATGAATAATCGACCATTACAGCCTCGCCGTTAGCAGGAACCTTTACGACTCTCTGATAAACTCTTCTTTCGTCCTGGAACTCGATCGTATGCGGACCAGGTACCAGCTTGAAGCTTACCGTGGAATTTACTTTCAGATCATAATCGATACGTGCATCAACTATTCTGATCTTAACGACTGAAGATGTTCCGTTGGAATGCGAGATAACGAGGTTGTAATTGCTCTTCGCGATCTCGACTTTCTCCTTCTGCTCATGACCGCAGTATTCGCAAACATACTTCTTATCATTGTAGATAAGATTTGCACCGCAACATGGACATCTCATAACTGATCACCATCCCTTTCCAATGACGTTATATTATCATTATTTTTTTTCGAAAAAAACCACCTGTGCCTGCAATAAGCCATCTTTAATTGCAAGCCGCCTTGCAAATACCACAGATTGGTAACAAATCCGTATAATGCCGTTCATATGTTCAAAGTGTTGCCATAGTCGGGTTATTTGTCTGCAAGTTGTTTTCATATCTGTGTAATCTGTTCTGTTTTCATTTTGTGGACTAGCTTCACAATATATAATCCAAAACATAGATGTGGGTGAGAGTTTTCGGGCAGGAGAAAGATCATGAAAAAGAATATCGGGATCATATCGATTATTGCAGTGTTTCTTATTATAGGGGCTGTGCTTCTGCTTGTAAGATTCTCGATGATAAACGATTTAAAAGGAATAGAGCAGCGGTATGAGACACTCAGATCTGTTGATGTAAAAAACGGGACTATAAGGTTCAAAGTTAGGAAAGACAGGATCGAGGAAGGAAATCATGTGATGTTGTATTCGGATTTTGATTCACAGGAATTTATGAATGCGAAGAATGAACTTCAGGATAAGTACGGGTGGTTTCTCATGTTCTACGATATGGAACTGGAAATCTGCGGTGACGGAAGTGAAGGGCCGCTGAAGATAGCAATGTTGAATTACAGGTGGGATCATTACGAGAATTTGATCATTGATAATTCTCTTTACTCATTCTACCAAAACGCAACCAATTATCGTGAATACACGGAATTTGATGTCTATGAGATATACGGTGCGATGAATATCTATGGTACGGAAGAATGCGAGAATGATTATTCCTTCATTGAGAATGCATGTAGAAACGGCAAGATCATCACGGATGAACATACCCTTGATACGTACGTGGACATTACTTATACAACTGAGATTACCGGTGGGGAACGCGACTACGATGTAGTACAACCGTTCAGAAGGATCATTGATGTCTTTGAACCTCAGGATATTGATATATCCCAATCAGATCTTCGGGAGTACACCTTGATCGTTGAGCATTATGCTTAATAGCTACAGAACATGTTCTCTGATAACAGGCAAATAATTATCTATTGTTTGCCAACCCGAGGGAATCATAGTATTTTGAAAGTATGAAAAAACGCATACTAAGTCTGACAATATTATCACTGTTTGTGTTATGTTTCGGCATGAGCATTTTGGGTTGCAGCAGATCGATGTCTTTCGATGAAACTTTGAATGCTGCTTTGGATGTAACTGATTATGAGTTATTTATACCTGACGAAGGCGATGAAGAGGCATGGGATTCTAAAACTCAGATTTATTTGTCTAATGAAAAAGATAAATCTTCTCATAGAAACAGGAGCTTCCTTGCTGATGGGTTCCTATATGTTTGCGAATATGATTCGAAAATGTATTCAAAAGAAAAATTTAAGAGTTTGGGAAAGAATGATGACGATTCCGGGGTAGAATCAGGATCATCCTCTCGAAGTTTTGTGTATGATGAGAATCTGCAAGCCAATTACATAGTTATTTTGGAAGAACGTACTATGTATACAGACACTTGGTATTTTGAAGCAGATTATCTTATAGGGAAGAACATTCTTCGGTTTGAGTTTGCAATAGGAAGTGATTTTGGTAGAGATAAGTACGATGAATATCTGATGATCTGCGAGAAACTCAATTTGTATGTTAATCCTGAGGTTGCAGATTACCTCGATAGATTTGAAGAATTAATCCCTGTATGGAAAACAGAGCCTGATAAGTAAATTATCAAGATAGGAAAATTTCCAAAGAAGCATACCATCAAAAAGAGGGTATAGTCGACGAATAAAAAAGCTGACAAGACTTTTGTCCTGCCAGCTAATTATTTACTTGGAATGTATATCCTCAAATCTGAGTTTAAGATCTTTGTTGTGCTCGATCGCCCAGTCGATGGCCCACTCGGATTCGAAGAGGACGACAGGCTCGTCATCGCGGTCAAGGACCAGCATTGATGTGGATGTGAGCGTCAGATCGTGATAATCGAAGTCCACGTCGGCGTCGCTCTTGAGCCAGCGTGCGAGACGGTAGGCCAGAGGAGTCCTGATGATATCAACGCCGTACTCGGTCTTAAGACGGTATTCCATAACCTCGAACTGGAGGACACCGACAACACCCATGATGTAGGTCTCGGTACCGATGTCAGGCTGCTTGTAGAGCTGAACGGCACCTTCCTCTGAGAGCTGCTCGATTCCCTTGAGGAACTGCTTACGCTTCATGGAGTCCTTAGGCTGGACTTTGCTGAAGTTCTCAGGCGGGAAGACCGGGATCGGATCGAAGAGGAACTTCTTGTTGGAACCGATCAGTGTGTCGCCGATCCTGAAGTGGCCCGGGTCGAAGATACCGATGATGTCGCCTGCGTAAGCGTCTTCAACGATGTTTCTGTCCTGAGCCATGAACTGCTGAGGCTGGGCGAGAGTGATCTTGTTGCCGAGTCTCATGTGAGTTACGCTCATGTTCTTCTCGTACTTGCCTGAGCAGATACGAACAAACGCCATACGGTCGCGGTGCTTAGGATCCATGTTAGCCTGGATCTTGAATACGAAGCCCGTGAAGTCTTCGGAAGTAGGCTCGACCATGCCGTTATCCGTGTGATAAGGCTGAGGAGCAGGTGCGATCTCGAGGAAGCGCTTGAGGAAAGGCTCAACGCCGAAGTTTGTGATCGCGGAACCGAAGAATACAGGTGTGAGCTCACCGCGGAGAACACGGTCGAGGTCGAATTCATCGCCTGCCATGTCGAGGAGCTCGATGTCGTTCTTGAGCGTCTCGTAGTGGTCGGCTGTCATCATGTTTGCGAGGTTAGGGTCATCGATACCTGCGGTAGCGTGCTTGACCATTGATGCACCGTGGTCCTGGTTGGAACTGTCGAAGAGGAGGACTTCGCCCGTCTCACGCTGGAAGACGCCTTCGAAGTCACCGTCCGTGCCGATAGGCCAGTTTATAGGAGTTGAGCGGATGCCGAGGACCTTTTCGAGCTCGTCGATGAGGTCGAACGGATTCTTGGCCGCACGGTCCATCTTGTTGATGAATGTGAAGATCGGGATACCGCGCTTGCGGCAGACCGTAAAGAGCTTGATCGTCTGAGCCTCGACACCTTTGGCGCCGTCAAGGAGCATGACTGCGGCGTCAGCTGCGCAGAGGGTACGGTATGTGTCCTCGGAGAAGTCCTGGTGACCCGGGGTATCGAGGATGTTGATGCAAAAGCCGTCGTAGTTGAACTGCATGACGGATGATGTGACGGAGATACCACGCTGCTTCTCGATCTCCATCCAGTCGGATGTTGCGTGCTTTGCTGCCTTACGAGCCTTTACGGAACCTGCCATGTGGATGGCGCCTCCGTAGAGAAGGAGCTTCTCTGTCATTGTTGTCTTACCTGCGTCAGGGTGAGATATGATCGCAAAGGTTCTGCGTCTTTGGATCTCTTCAGCCGTGGTTAATGTCATTTTGCACCTCTGGTTCTTAAATTGCTTTTATAGTGTATAATATATTAATTGATAAAACCTAGGTATTATATCAGTTTGTCCGGGTTTTATAAAGTAAAATTTTGACAGGGGTAAACAGTTATGAAGAGGGGCGCAGGCATATTGATGCACATAGCTTCACTCCCGGGTCCGTTCGGTATCGGAGTGTTCGGTGAAGAGGCTTTGGCATTTGCAAGACAACTTAAGGAACAGGGGATGTCATACTGGCAGGTTCTGCCGTTTTCGTATCCGGGAATGGGTAATTCGCCGTATCAGAGTTTTTCGGCTTTTGCGGGCAACTGGCTCTTTATCGATCCGAGAAAGCTCATGACAATGGGGCTTCTTACGGCAGATGAGGTCGTCGGTGCAGAATATAACGTCAACAAGTGGAGGATCGACTACGATTATCTTCGTGTCAATCGCGAAAACCTCCTGCGCAAGGCTTTCGAGCGCGCTGACGGAAATCTCAGGGATCAGGTCAGGAATTTCATAGCAGAGAACGAGTGGCTCGATGACGTTGCGCTCTATCTCGCGATCAAGGATGAGAATTATTCCAAACCGTGGTGGGAATGGTCCGACAAGAAGCTCAAGGATCACGACAAGAAGTCGCTCGAATCCTGGAGAGAGAAGGACAACTATCTCTATCACGCTTTTGTACAGTATATCTTCAGTCTCCAGTGGACTGAACTCAAATCAGAGATCAATGCCCTTGGCATCAGCATCGTAGGCGATATGCCGATCTATGTATCGGGTGACTCGTCCGACGTCTGGGCTCAGAAGGACCTGTTCAAGATGAACAAGGACAAGGCAAGCGACAAGGTATTTGCAAAGGTCGCAGGCGTACCTCCGGATTATTTCTGTGAGGACGGTCAGCTCTGGGGTAATCCTATCTACGATTGGGAAAAGCATAAGAAGACGGAGTTCAAGTGGTGGATGTCCAGGATCGCGGAGAACTATAAGCTCTACGATTACGTAAGGATCGACCATTTCCGTGCTTTCAGTTCATATTGGGAAGTTCCGGCAACTGCCAAGACAGCCAAGGAAGGCGAGTGGGTCAAGGGTCCGGGAATGGCATTCTTCCATGAGATGGACAAGGTGTTCGGCGACAGCTCACGCCTCTTTGCAGAGGACTTGGGCGAGATGACGCCTGACCTCAAGGGCTTCATGCAGGAGTGCGGACTTCCGGGAATGAAGGTAATGCAGTTTGCATTTAACCCTGACGACGACAGTTTCTATCTGCCTCATAACTATGAGGCTAATTGCGTTGCTTATACGGGCACACACGATAACAACACTCTCCTCGGCTGGCTCTGGGAAGCATCCGAGAGGGAGCGCAAGGAATGCCTTGAATACTGCGGTTTCACGGGCGATAACTGGGGCGACGGCGGTTCCAGGAGCGGTTCGTGCAGAGCGATCATCAGGACCCTCTGGCAGAGCCACGCCAATGTCGTTATCATCCCTGTTCAGGACCTCCTGGGCTACGGCAGCGACACGAGGATGAATACTCCGGGCACGCCTACGGGCAACTGGATGATCAGATTCTCTTCTGATGACCTGGCTTCCATCGACAATAAATGGATAAGAGATCTTTCAAGGCTTTACAGACGCCTTTGATGATAACGGAGGAAATATGAGCAGACGATTCGTACTTGCTGTGGATCAGGGAACAACCTCGTCCAAGGCGTTTTTGATCGACAAGGAAGGGAATGTGCTGGCATCCAAGGGCGTGCCCCTTACGCAGCACTATCCGAAGCCCGGATATGTCGAGCATGACCCGGATGAGATCTATTTCTCGGTCCTTCGCGCCATTGCGGACCTGCTCATAAAAAACAAGATCCAGAAGGGCGAGATCGTCAGCATGGGCATTACGAACCAGCGCGAGACGACAGTCTGCTTTGACAGGAATACGCTAAGACCTCTGTATCCCGCGATCTGCTGGCAGTGCAGGAGGACGGCTGATATCTGTAAGCGTCCGGAACTCAAGAGCCGCGAGGATGAGATCTTCAGGAAGACGGGACTTAAGCTCGATCCGTATTTTTCGGGCACGAAGATGAGATATATCTTCGAAAACAAGAAAGAAGCTTATGAGGCGGCCGTAAGCGGCAGATGCCTCATGGGTACCGTTGATGCATATCTTCTGTACAGGCTTACGGATAAGAAGGTCTTTGCGACTGACTACTCCAATGCATCGAGGACGCTGCTCTTTAATATCAATACTCTTGAGTACGATGATGAGCTCCTGGCGCTCTTTGATGTTCCGAAGGCCTGCCTTGCAACGCCTTATCCGTCTTCTCATGATTTTGGCGAGATAGCTATAAGGGGCGATCAGATCCCGCTTACATCGGAGGAAGCAGATGCTCTCGAACTTTTGAACGGCGTTCATATCACGGGCATTGCGGGAGATCAGGCGGCTGCGCTTTTCGGACAGACATGCTTTGAGGACGGAGACTCCAAGACAACGTACGGCACGGGCTGCTTTACGCTCATGAATGTCGGTACCAAGCCTGTCTTTTCCAAGAACGGACTTTTGACCTCAGCTTCGTGGTCGATCGGAGGCGTGACGAACTATGCGCTCGAGGGAAGCGTTTTCCAGGGCGGATCGATAATATCCTGGCTCAAGGACGAGATGGGGCTTATTAGAGAGCCGTCCGACTGCGACAGGATATGCTCGGGATTGAGCGATAACGGCGGTGTTTATTTTGTTCCCGCATTTACGGGTCTGGGGGCTCCTTACTGGAATTCCGAGGTCAGAGGTGCGGTCTTGGGCTTGACACGAGGAACGGGCGGTGATTATATTGTTCGAGCCGGTGTTGAATCCATCGCCTATCAGGTTGCGCTCCTTGTGCTCCTCATGAGAGAAGAGACGGGGATCGTGAGCCGCGAGATGAAAGTTGACGGAGGAGTTTGCGCTTGTGACTTCCTTATGCAGCTTCAATCGGATATACTCGGTATCGAGATCAAGAGGGCGGCATCTGATGAGATGACTGCCACGGGCGTCGGATTCATAAGCGGTCTGACGAGCGGATTTTACGATTCGCTTGACGAGCTCAAAAATATATACAGAGCTTCGCATTGCTACAGTCCCGTAAGGGATACTGAGGAATCGGCGAAGCTTCTTGACGGCTATAGGGAGGCCGTTAAGACCCTGTTGGGCTGATTGGAGGAATAAGATGACATCTCTGCTTTTCAGTTTTCTGCAGATGGCAGTACTGATCATACTCGGCTTCGTTTTGAGGAAAACGAGGATAATCGACGACCGTATCCAGAAGGGATTATCCAACATCCTTATCTATGCGGTACTTCCTTTTAACCTCATCTCTTCGAGCCAGTACGAATATTCCAAGGAACTTATCATGGCACTTATCGCTGTTGCAGCGGCATCTTTGTGCTATTTTACTTTCTCGATCCTCGGCATGCGTGCCGTTGTAGGCAAGATGAAGCTCGAGGATCAGGAAAAGCGCGTTATCGTAACGACTTCGGTATTCATGAACACGGGTTTTGTAGGATTCCCGCTCATGTCTTCCATCTTCGGTGCGAAGGGTCTGCTCCTAGCTTCCTGCTATAACATGGTATTTAACCTTTTCATGTACAGCTACGGCGAGCACAAGCTCTCGGGTCAGAAGGCCGGATTCAAGAATATCCTCGGAAATCCGGTCACGCTTGCTACGATCGCTGCTCTTGTGCTCTTCATCATCCCTTGGAGAATGCCTTTGCGCATCAAGGAGACGATCGACATCGTCGGTAACATGACGGTGCCGCTTGCCATGATGATCATCGGATCCACATTGACTACGGTCGATTATAAGAAGCTCTTTATCGATAAGATCTCGTATTTTTCTACTGCAATGAGACTTATCGTATTCCCGCTCATAATGCTCGGAGCGGTCGTTCTCGTAAGACACTGGTTCTATATGATGCCTGTTACGGCTACGACTATCGTTCTCATGACGGCGCTCCCGACGGGCTCCATGAACGTTATCTTCAGTGAGAAGTTCAACTGTGCGCCGAAGCTTTGTGCGAGGAACTTTACACAGACGGTCGTTCTCATGATAATCACGCTGCCGATCTTCCTGTGGCTCTGCACCGTCTTATTCGGAACTTGATAAAGGAGACATATTGAATGGAACAACAAGGTGAGATCAAAAACCCGGAATTCCTCGAGGCCATGAAGAAGGTCAGAGAGGACAATTCCGAAGCAAATATGCTCGAAGTGCTGACTCATGCGGTCAAGGCAAAGTTCATCCTGCCGGTCGACGGCGACGTTAACGACAAGCTCCGCTTCCACGCGGTATCCGGCAAGGACGGCAAGATCTATCAGGTCGTCTATTCCGATACGATGAGTTTTAATATGGCTTTCATCAATAAAAAGCAGAACGGCATGGTCGCAGGTTTCATGGACCTCGCTGACATGGTCCTTGCGGAGAACAGCAAGATCAACGGTTTTGTCATCAACCCGGGCACGACCGAGCTCCTGTTCGGCGAAGATATGGTCAAGACCATCATCGAGCAGCTCGAGAAAGAAGGCGTTAACGTTAAGCGTGCCGCAGAAATTGCCAAAGAAGAAGCTCCGAAGCCTGCGAGCGTCAAGGTAGGAGATCCGCAGAGGATGCCTGACGGTCTCGGAAATGCGGTCATCGACTTCGGTGCCAAGCATGATGAGGTATTCAGGGTCTTCGTTCAGCTCTTGCAGCGCGACGGCAACGATAAGCTCGAGTGGCTCTTCATCGTAGATCACGCAGGTAAGACGGATGAGATGTTCAAGGCTTTGGGCGAGAGTGTCGGACCGTTCCTGGACGGACTTAACATGGTCATGATCGACATGGGTGACGATCTGGCCGAGAAGGTCACTGAGGGCAAGGTCCCCGTTTACGTAAAATGATCAAATGACTGCCGAAAGGCAGTCATTTTTTTGCCATTTGTTTGGGCGGTTTGTTCTGTTGACGAAAAGGGTTTTGCCCTTTAATATAAAAGAGTGTTTTTTACCACGGATATCAGGGGGCTTCTATGAAAGAACTGGAAGAAAAGATACTCAGAGAAGGAGAAGTGTTCCCGGGTGAGATCTTAAAGGTCGGGAGTTTTCTCAATCAGCAGATAGACGTACCTTTCATGATGGAGATGGGACAGGAAGTCAAGCGACTTTTCGACGGGGTGCCCATAACCAAGATACTGACGGTAGAATCATCGGGTATTGCGATCGGATTTGCGGTCGCGGCTGCAATGGGCCTTCCGATGGTCTTCGCGAAAAAGCACAAATCACTTAATCTTTCGGCGGACCTTCTTAAATCCTCCGTATTTTCATATACACACAGAACATCCTATGACATCGTCGTCAGCAGCGAGTATATCTCAAGGCATGACGTCGTGCTCATCGTTGACGATTTCTTGGCGCAGGGCAATGCCATCCTGGGTCTGCTCGATCTTTGCGATCAGGCGGGTGCGAAGGTTGCCGGTGCCGCAGTCGCTATAGAGAAGGGCTTCCAGGGCGGAGGCAAGATGCTTAGAGAAAAGGGAATAAGAGTCGAGTCGCTCGCGATAGTCGAATCCATGAGCGACGACAGTGTTATCTTTAAGGTTCAGGGCAATAATTGATTGCAATATAAACTCGGAGGGCTACTATGAAGAAACTTCTAACAAGATTGTTGGGTGTTGCACTCGCTATCGGCATGTGCCTCGGTGCAGTATCCTGTTCCAACACGTCTGACAAGACGGAAAATAATGGAAGTGACGGCTCATTCAAGGTTGGTGCTATCTACATCAACAGCCAGAATGACACTTCCGGATACACGTTCGCTCATCACAACGGTATCACAAAGGCTATGGACTCCCTCGGTATGTCCACAAAGGATGACCTGTTCATCGTTGACAACGTACCTGAGGACGACGAGAAGGTAAAGGCTGCTATCGATACGCTTGCAGGTAAGGGCTGCAACATCATCTTCGGTATCAGCTTCGGCTACATCAATGCATTTGATGAGGCTGCCAAGGAATATCCTGACATCATCTTCTCACATGCTACAGGCTATCTTTCCAACGACACTAACTTCAACAACTACTTCGGCCGTATCTATCAGGCCCGTTACCTCGCAGGTATCGCTGCAGGCTACAAGTCTGTTGAACTCGGTAATAACAACGTAGGTTATGTATCCGCATGGGGTACTGAATATGCTGAGACATGTTCAGGTATCAATGCTTTCACACTTGGTGTTCAGTCCGTAAATCCTGATGCAACAGTTCACGTTTATGAGCTCCAGACATGGGGCGACAACGAGAAGGAGCGTCAGGCAGCTCAGATCCTCATCGACACATATGACTGCTGCGTTATCGCTCAGCACTGTGACAGCGCTCAGCCTCAGCTCGTAGCTGCAGAGAAGGGCGTATTCGGCTGCGGTTACAACTCCGACATGTCCGTTGATGCACCTGATGCACACCTCACGGCTCCTGTATGGAACTGGAACGTTTACTATCAGCTCGCTATCGAGACAGCTAAGAACACACCTGCTGACTTCATGTCCAAGGTAGGCAACTACTACGGCGGCCTCAGCGAGGGATTCGTTGATATCTCACCTCTCTCCGACAAGGTTCCTGCTGCAGCTTCCACAGCTATCGATACAGCAAGAGAATACATGGTTAACGGCAAATGGGATGTGTTCAGCGGCGTTGCTCTCACATTTGATGCAAACGGTGCATGCACATCCGAGGATAAGGCTCTCAAGACAAACGACGGTCAGGAGATCGTTGCTGCAGGCGGAGCTTCCGTTGACGACGGCGTTATCACGGGTTCGATGAACTACTTCGTCGAAGGCGTAGTACAAGAACAGTAATCAAACAGTCAGGGACTGTCTTGGGATCTTCCCCGGGGCAGTCCCTGTTATTGTTTTTACCGTAAGTTTTGAAGAGATATCCGGAAGGATGTCTGTTCAAGACTTACGGATCTTATCTTAAGGAGCAGGATATGGACGGTTCGGAATTTGCTATAGAGCTTAAGAACATTTCCAAGAGTTTTGGAAGTGTAGCGGCAAACAAGAATATCAATCTTACACTCAAAAAAGGCGAGATACTCGCTCTTCTTGGCGAGAACGGTTCGGGCAAGACAACGCTCATGAACATGCTTTCGGGTATCTATAAGCCTGATACGGGATCCGTTTTCGTGGACGGGAAGAAGGTAGTCATATCTTCGCCTGAAGATTCCGTTAAGCTCGGTATCGGAATGGTCCATCAGCATTTTAAGCTCGTAAACGTCTTTACGGCCGCTGATAATATCCTTATAGGTAAGACCGGCGAGGGTGATAAGAGCTTTTTCCTTAAAAAGGACAGATACGACAAGGTCGACGCGATCATCAAGAACTTCGGCTTTGAACTCGACAGCCGAAAGCTCGTCTCCAACATGTCAGTCAGCGAAAAGCAGACTCTCGAGATCGTAAAGGTGCTCTACTACGGTGCCAAGACGATCATCCTTGACGAGCCGACCGCGGTTCTTACGGTACAGGAGACGACCAAGCTCTTCGATGTCTTGAGAAAGATGAAGGAAAAAGGTCACTCGATCATCATAATCACGCATAAGCTCAACGAAGTAATGGACATCTCTGACAGAGTAGCCATCCTTCGTAAGGGTGAATATATAGATACGGTCAATACCTCCGAGACTTCCGAAAAGCAGCTCACCGAGCTCATGGTCGGAAGGAAGATCGACCTCGCGATCGACCGCCCGAAGATGGAAAAGACGAAGCCGGTCCTTGAGATCCGCGGCTTGAGCGTTAAGAGCGATGAGGGAAACCTCGCGCTCGAAGACGTAAGCTTCTACTTAAGAGGCGGCGAGATCCTGGGCGTAGCGGGAATCGCGGGCAGCGGCCAGAAGGAACTCTGTGAGGCTCTCGCGGGACTTCGTAAGATCGAAGCGGGCAGGGTGCTCCACAAGGGTGAGGACATCGCGGGTGCGACTCCGAAGCAGATCCTCGAGAAGGGCGTCACGATGAGCTTTGTCCCTGAGGATCGTCTCGGTATGGGACTTGCGCCGTCGCTGTCGATCACTGACAACGTGATCCTCAAGAAATACAAGGAAGGCAAGGGCATCCTGGTAGACAGAAAGACCGGTGCCAAGGACGCAGCGAAGATAATTAAGGAACTCGAGATCGTTACTCCGTCAGCTGATACTGCAGTCAGAAAGCTCTCGGGCGGTAATGTCCAGAAGGTCCTCTTGGGACGTGAGATCGCCATCGATCCTAACGTTATCGTTACCGCATATCCGGTACGAGGACTCGACATCAACTCTTCGTATGCCGTCTACAATATCCTCAACGAACAGAAGAAAAAGGGCGTCGGCATCCTCTTCGTAGGTGAAGACCTTGACGTTATGCTCGCACTCTGTGACAAGATCATGGTCCTTTGCCACGGCAAGCTCATGGGCGTAGTTCATGCGCACAAGACGACCAAGGAAGAGCTGGGCCTCATGATGACGGGCGCGCTCAATACCGTCCACAGAGGCGGCAAGACCGCAGGTGTCGCGAAGGATTCTGCGATCGTTGAGGACGAGATAATCTACACTGATACGGAGGCTGCGAAATAATGGGATTTCATCTGGTACGCAAAACGGATATAAAGATCTGGCAGATCGCCCTCTATTATCTGGCGGGCATTGCCGTATCTCTCATACTCGGAGCAGTGCTCCTTACTTCACTCGAGATCAATGCGGTCGACTACTATAAGGATATGTTCACGGCAGGCCTTATCGGGAACCGATTCCCGGCCAAGACCATCGAGAACTTCTTCGTGTCGTTCGTTCCGCTCCTCATAACATCACTCGCGCTCGCACTTTCGTTTAAGATGCGCTTCTGGAACATCGGAGGCGAGGGACAGTTTATCATCGGTGCGCTGACATCGTCGGTCATCGCGCTCAAGTGCCCTAACATGAATCCGTTCCTGATCCTTCTTCTTATGGTCATTACGGGAATGGTCTTCTCGGGTATTACGGGACTTGCGATCGCATTCCTTAAGACAAAGTTCAATACAAACGAGACTTTGGCTACTCTCATGATCAACTATATCGCATTATATGTGATCCGCTTTATCGGTGATACCAAGGCCGACTGGAACTTTTTCCTTCGTGAGGATTCCGTAAGACCTAAGTTCGCTTCGTTTGAAGAGAACGCGAGGATGCCTTATATCGATATCGGAGGCTATCATCTGCAGTTTTCGGTTATCTTTACTGTCCTTATCGCATTCGGTATCTGGTTCTACCTTAAGTACACGAAGCAGGGATATGAGATCTCCGTTGTAGGCGACAGCAGCAAGACAGCAAAGTACGCAGGCATGAACGTCAACAAGATCGTTTTGAGGACGATGTTCATCTCTGCCGCGATGATCGGTCTTGCAGGTGCGTTTACCGCATCTTCTTCCGCGGGTGTATCGGCGAACATAACAAACAACGTGGGCTGGACGGGCATCATCGTAGCATGGCTTTCCAAGCTCAGTATTCCGGGAATAGTAGTTGCGTCATTCCTGATCTCGATCCTCCAGTACGGCTGCAGGATCGCATCAGCTTCCTATCCGTCCATCGATTCGCACTTCGCGGATCTTTTGCAGGGCATCATATTGTTCTCTGTCCTTGCGGCGGACTTCCTTGCAAACTACAAGATCGTAAGAAGGAAGGAGACTGACAATGCCTGATTCTGTAAATACATTGGATATCATCACACAATTCCTTTTCTATCTTGTCGTATACAGTATCCCGCTCCTTTACGGTACATGCGGCGAGATCACTATCGAGAAGTCCGGTTCCCTGAACCTCGGTGTCGAGGGTACGATGGCGATCGGTGCGATCTTCGGATATCTGGCAGGCTGCGCTGCCGATAACCTCTTCGCAGGCGTTATCGTCGCTTTCGTTACCGCTGCGCTTACGGGTGCCGTTTTCGCACTCTTTACCGTAACATTCCAGGCTAACCAGAACGTTACGGGTCTTACGATCACGACGTTCGGTGTCGCACTCTATTACTTTATGGGTAATGCGCTCGGTGAGAAGTGGCCTGTTTTCGTGAACTCCAAGAAACTTGTCGGTTCGCTCGAGAGCATCAATATCCCGGGGCTTTCCAAGATCCCTGTTATAGGCAAGGCGTTCTTCTCGCACAACATTCTCGTTTACCTTGGTATCCTTATGGCAGTCCTTCTCTGGGTCTACTTCGAAAAGACAAGGCAGGGCATGAGAGTACGTGCGATCGGTGAGAATCCGGGTGCTGCCGACTCTCTCGGAATCAAGGTAAATCTCAACAAGTACCTCCACATCATGCTCGGTTCGGGCATCATGGGTATCGGCGGACTTTACATGGGATTTAACATGAGCGGTACATTTGAGGGCAGTAACTGCTGGATCAACGGTTACGGCTGGATCGCGATCGCACTCGTTATCTTCGCTAACTGGAATCCTGCAAAGGCGATCCTCGGAACTTTCGTATTTGGATTTTTCAAGACACTTGCTGTATACTACGGTACGCTTGCAGGCTCGTTCCCGAATGCGTTGGGTTGGCTCGGTAAGATCCCGTCCCACTTCTTCGCGGCTCTGCCGTTCATCATTACGCTCGTTATCCTCATCGCGGATTCCGTGCGCAAGAACAAGCACAGCAACGAACCGGCCGCGATCGGCATAAACTACTATCGTGAGGACAGATGATGAAGTTTGATCTTGTATCGAATTCTGAAGAAGAGACAAAGAAACTGGGCGCAGACCTGGCCGGCATATTGGGCGGCGGAGATGTCGTCGCACTCGACGGAGATCTCGGTGCGGGCAAGACTGTCTTTACCAAGGGCTTTTGCGAAGCGATGGAGGTCAAGTGCCGTGTCGTAAGTCCGACATTCAATATCGTTAACGAATATAATGACGGCCGCCTTCCTGTATATCACTTTGATACTTACAGGCTTGAAGGACCTGATGATTTTGAGGCAGCAGGTCTTGATGAGTATTTTGATTACGGCGGCATATGTATAATAGAATGGAGTTCCGTAATAGAGGAGCTCCTTCCTAAGAACACCGTGCACCTGAAGATCACGGGTTCGGGAGACAAGAGATCGGTCGAGGTGACCTTTGATGAGGGTGCCTTTGATGCCGATAAGTCGGATAGACTCATCCGATGCTTAAGTGAGAGGTAATAATGAGGATACTTGTATGTGATACATCAAACACTTCGTGTTGTGCGGGTGTTTACGATATAGAACTCGCAGGAACGGATATCGATATCAAGGAGATATCCTATCGCGTGAGCCTTGAGCGCAGGACCCATTCAGAGGTCATCATGCCGCTCATGGCAGAAGTTGTCGAAGAGGCTAAGGCTGATGAGCGCGAGATAGACGCTTATGCGGTCACAAAGGGTCCGGGATCTTTTACCGGAGTCCGTATCGGTATATCCGCGATCAAGGGAATGTGCGCAGTAACGGGCAAGGATGTTATCCCCGTATCGTCGACGCAGGCTCTGGCAAAAAGCTGCGAGCTCCTTCCTTATGACGGCGGAACTGTCCTGATCCCTTGCTTTGATGCGAGGAACAACAGAGTATTTGCTGCTGTCTATGACGAGAACGAGGAGATCCTCGTTGAGGAGAATGCATACGACGCTAATGACCTGTGTGCTAAGATAAAGGATCTTAAACTTGAGGCCAAGACTCGTGTGATCCTCTGCGGCAACGGTGCAAAGACAATGCTCGAAGCGATGAACAGCGATGAGAACAAAGCATCTTTTGCTGATCTTTGTCTTGAAGATGCGTCCGGCGCAGTGATCCTTCCGAAGGGAATCGCCAGAAGCTGCCTGTCATGTGTTCAGAAGGACAAGGAGGATGCGATCATTCCTGCAGTGAAGCTCGCACCTACATATTGCGCGAGATCTTCAGCCGACAGGTTCAGGAAACCGCCTCAGTATTCCGTTAAGGAAGCGGTCGAGGAGGACATCACGGGCATCATGGTTCTCGAAGCTGAAGGGATCGATCATCCGTGGGTAAGGGAAGAGATAAAGGATCTGATAGATTCTGACAAGAAGATCGCTCTCGTAGCCAAGGAAATAAGCGTTGAAGATCCTGTCGGATACGTCGGCGTGACCGTCACGATCGACGAAGCGGAGATCGGAAATATCTGTGTCTCGGGCAAATACAGAAGGACCGGAGTCGGTCGCCTTCTCATGAATGAATTACTCTCGAGACTTAGGGAAATGGGCGTTAAGCAGGTTTTCCTCGAGGTGCGCGACAATAACGCTCCGGCTATCGC
>CADCQX010000052.1 GCA_902803695.1 Oscillospiraceae bacterium | reverse complement strand
CATCCTATTCTCCTAATCTAGTAACAATGTGTGATTTTATCCAGGGCGGAAGCACATCAGTAACTTCTAATTTCACAAGAGAATTTGGTCCGGATTATTCGTTTAGCGGAAGATTCACATTGGGCATGGAATACAATAATCCTGAACCTGCTAATGCGGTAGAACTTCAGATCAGATCTGCTTCAGGGAAATCCTTCATTATCGAGATCGATTATTCCAGAGATGAAGACAGGTATTGGAGAGATAATAACGGAGTTTGGCATCACAGCGAAACGCCTTATGAATGTGCTTTGACGATCGATTATAACGATTACGCATACTATAACTACGGCATGATGGACTTCAACAGCTTTCTTGATAACGGAAGCATCAATGAAGTATGGTTCGAATATGACGGAGTAGAAGAGATATTCTATCTTTATGCTGCTCAATATGATGAGAACGGAAATATAAACAAGGATGTTTCTCCGTCGATCATCTGCCCTGTAAGTTTTGATGATCTGTTTGAAGGTGAGCATGAATTAGAGATAAAGTGGGCAGCATCAACTAATTACTCCAGCCCGGTTAAACTTAACCTCTACGGAATCGAACTCGATCCGTATCCAGACATTCATTCCTTGCATAACGATTCAATTGAAATAATAGATCCTTCGAGCAACAGACTATATGAAGTCGGAGACGAGATTTATGTTAACGGAAAGATCAATAAGGACATTGAAGTTAAAGATGCTTTTGTAAAGGTTGCTGATTCAAACGGCAGTAACGTTTATGAAAATACCATATACCCTAAAACAACATACTCGTTACTTGATACGATACCTACAACTGATCTGTTACCGGGAAACTATAAGGTAACTATTGATATAACTGATGTTGAAGGTATCAAGTATGTAAAGGATACAAGTCTTACGTTGGTAAAGAATAGCAACATAAGCGCTGAGATATCCGAAGTTGTTTTTGCAGAAAATGAACTGAAGATAAATGGAACTGCTTTGGCAGATGTCTCGGCTACCTATGTTCTTAAGTACCGTTTTGTCGACAGTCTTTATTGGACACAAGCAGGCTCAGGATCAGCGAATATCAAAGAAGGCGTCCTAGGAAAATTAGATTTAGATAAGATAACCGGAAACAAGATACACATGTATCTCAGTGTAACGACAGTAACCGGAAGAACCTTACTGGTAGATAAGGATATTGTGTTAGATATACCTACTCCTTCCATCACGGTTACCCCGACTCCTTCGGAAATCGAATTTTCTGAAGATGAATTGTTCGTCGATCTTTCTAATTACCAAGATGGTTCAGAAGTAACATTTATCACTGACATAAAAGGTACTGTAACAGGAACAAAACTAAAGGAATATACCTTAGAAGTTTTCCCTGTTGGATCTGAAGATAGAATTTGTATTTTTACCGGAACAACGGAAGTTAAGGATGGAACAGTCGGAACAATAGATCCTACACTTCTTATGAACGGTTACTATAAAGTAGTCTTAACCGCTGTTGCAGAAGAAGGATGCGTAGAAGATTCTATTGTCGTACTTGTAACAGGACAGGCTAAGATAGGAAACTACAGTTTGACTTTCCTGGATATGACATTACCGGTTTCAGGTCTTCCTGTTGAAGTCTATCGAACATATGACAGCAGGCAAAAATCTGAAGAAGGAGATTTCGGATACGGATGGACAATGTCGATCGGCGGACCGAAGATCTCATATAGTGGGGATCTTTCATGTGGATGGGAGTATGAAAAACAACCATTACTGTTGGTTCCGCAAAATGTATGGAAAGAAACCTATCCTCATGAAGTATACATCGATTGGGGTAATGGCAAGACTGAAACATTCGTGATGTCCTTGTCTCCTGAAAAATGGTTGGATGTTCCTGTTGGTCAGATTGCAATTGATTTTGTAAATGCTGATGGCACATCAGATACATTGGAAATTCTTGGTGAGAACAGCGGATTATCTTACGATGCCGAATATGGAGCTCTTCTTGATGGAGAGTTCAAAGCATATGTGCCTGAAAAATACCTCCTTACAAGATACGATGGAATGAAGTTCTACTTTGATGTTGAAACGGGACTTTACAAAGTAGAAGATACCTATGGAAGAACGATCGAGATAACAGAAGACGGAATAATCTATTCTGAAGGCGGATCTATAGTATTTAACAAAGATGCCGAAGGAAGGATTATATCTATTACGGACGGCTTAGGAAATGAAGTCGTGTACACATACGATGAAAAAGGTGACCTTGTCGGCGTAAAAGATATTGGCGGGTATAACACAACTTTCGGATATGATGACAGTCACTTTATCACAGATATCACCTCGGATAACGGAACTAAGATAGCAAGGAATGAGTACGATGAAGACGGAAGACTCATCGCTACGATAGATGCTGACGGCCACAGGATCGAATTCGAGCATGATCTTGAGAATAAGAGAGAAGTAACTACTGACAGATTAGGATATGTTACTGTCTACTATTACGATGACAATGGTAACGTATTAAGTGTTACAGATGCCAACGGACATACAACAAAATACACTTACGATGAGAATAACAACAAGATATCTGAGACGAGACCTGATGATACGACATTCAGTTTTACTTACGATGAGAATGGCAATCTCTTAACTTCAAGCGATGATCACGGAAGAACTGTCTCGAGTACCTATGGAAGTTATGGTGAACTTCTTAACATGTCAGCTATGGGAGTTACTGAACTTACCATGGTATATGATGAGCGCGGTAACCTTATAACATCAACTGATTCGGTCGGAAACTCCCAGAATTACGGATATGACAGTAAAGGAAATCTTACAAGTGTAACGGATAACCTTGGTACTCTTATGAGCATGACCTACGACGAGAATGGTCATGTGGTATCCATAACTAATGGAGAAGGTCAGGTAACGAACTTCACTTATGATGAAGAAGGAAGGCTCACAACAAGATCGGTTACCTATCAGGGAACAGCATTAACGGATACCTATTCCTACGATGCAGCTAACAGGGTAACAAAGATAATCTTTGCAAATGGAAATACAGTAAGTTACACATATAACCAAGCAGGAGATGTAACTTCTTCAACTGACAGTCAGGGAAGAACCGTAAGTTATACTTACGATATCTACGGCAATCTTCTTAAGATCGGTTATCCTGACGGAACAAGTGAAACTTTCACATACGATCTTGAAGGAAATAACCTGACGGCAACTGACAGAATGGGCAGGACAGCCTCATTTGAATACGATCCAGTTGGTAATTGTATCAGTAAGACATATGCCAATGGAGCAGCCGAAGAATTCACTTATGACTGTTGTGACAGACTGATTACATCTACCAATGTTTATGGTGGGGTGACGACGTATGGTTACGATTACATTGGAAGGAATACTTCTGTAACTGATGCCAACGGAAATACAACAACATATACGTATACAGACAGAGGAAATGTTGCTTCCTTAACTGATGCAGAAGGAAATACATATCTCTTTACCTATGACAATAACGGCAACCAGACTTCAGTTAGGTATCCTAACGGAAGCACTTATACAACCACATATGATGTAAGAAGCCGTATGACTTCTCAAAGCGATGCGTATGGCAACACCACTTACTATTCTTACGATGAAATGGATAGACTTGTGAGTGTAACGGATGCTTTGGGAAACAAGTGGAGTTATACATATGATTCCATGGGAAATATCAAGACCGTGACAGACAGTATGGGATATGTAACAACATATTCTTATGATCTGAACGGTCAGATAACATCTGTTAAGAATGCTAAAGGTAATGAGGCTACTACAAGTTACGATAAGTATGGAAGAGTGGTTTCAACAACTGACTTTGCCGGAACAAAGACCACATATACCTATGATTCAATGGATAGAGTTGTTACGACAACGACTAATGGAGAAGTAACCACTTATTCCTATGATGATGTAGGAAATCTTGTAAGCGTAAAAGATCCAACAGGAACAATAAGTTATGGCTATAACGAAGACGGATACCTTTCAAGTGTTAAGAACGCTAAGGGAGAAGTGATTTCGTATGAGTATAACGAGGGCGGACAGGTAAGCAAGGTATCTATCGATGGCAAGGATATCTCATATGGTTACGACAATATGGGAAGACTTGTATCAGTCACCGATTCTGAGGGAACCACAACGTATGCTTATGACAAGATAGGTAACAGAATATCAACCACCTATCCTAATGGAGTAGTAACTACTTACGAGTACAACGAGATAAATGTTCTTGTTAAGCAAGTAACAGAGAACAGTAACGGAGAGATACTCCAGAGCTTTGAGTATACGATTGGAGATAATGGAGAAAGGATAAAAGTTACTGAACTATACAGAACTGTAGAATACAGTTATGACGAACTTGAGAGACTTGTTTCAGAGAAGGTTACAGCAAATGGAACAGTTTCTCTAACGACATATGCATACGACTCCAATTCCAACAGGATATCAATGGATAAAGATGGAGTTGTGACAACATATGAGTACAACGAACTTAATCAGTTGGTTAAGGCCGGAGATATTACTTATACTTGGGATAACGCAGGCAATCTAGTAAGCCAGTCTCAAAACGGCACACTGGTAGCAACATATACATATGACAGTCATAACAGGATGGTGACTGCAAGTGTAAACAATGGAGTAGAGACAATTGAAGAATCCTACACTTATGATTATCTCGGCAACAGAACGAGTAAGATTTCTAATGGCGTAAAGACCGAGTATACAACGGATCTTACGACAGGATATAGTCAGGTACTTAAGGCGAAGACAGGCACAGAAAGTATTTACTACACCAGAGGATTCGAGCTTATCTCCAAAAATGAAGGAACAGAGGCTTCCTACTATGTCTATGACGGAGGAATGTCAGTAAGAGCGCTGGCTGATGAAAGCGGCCATATATCTGATACTTTCGTCTTTGATGCTTTTGGAAACGAGACTGAGAGAACGGGAACAACGGACAACAGTTACGGATTCCAGGGAGAAGAGAAGGATGCAACAGGGCTTTACTACCTGAGAGCAAGGTATATGGATCCATCAACCGGAACATTTACTTCGATGGATACTTATGGTGGAAGACTGTCAGACCCGATGAGTCTTCACAAGTATCTGTTTGCGAACAGCAATCCGGTTAAGTATTGTGATCCGAGCGGACATAGTTCTAATCTTGTGGAATGCGTTGAGGTATGCGCTATTATTGGCATGCTTGCCGGAGAGGAATTATATTTGTTCCATTGTTTGTGGAGTGGTGATGAGGTTACTCCGCTTGGAGTGTTGGGCAGCGCAATTCTAGGAACTTTAGTTGCAATTGCAATATATGCACTAATATATTTACTTGCTCGTTTTATTGTACTTATTGTAGCCTTTTTTTCTAGTAGACCTGATAAAGCTGGAGGGATTATTGATAAAGCTGAGCAGTATTCAAACGATGTTTTTCGTTCTATAGAAACAAAAAATGGTGGAAAGGTATGGGTTTCAGATACTGAAGTAACAGGTAATGATGTTTTTAGATTGTATGATACATTAAAAGAAGAGGGCGTAAACATAATTACTGGAATACACGGTAGAGCTGACGGAGCAATTAAGGCAGCGCATGAATTATTTCGCACTGATAGTAGAAATTGTCCATGGGCTAACGTATATGATTATATAAAGTTAAGCGATGAGGAGTTTGAAGCTTTACTTAATACGGATAGTAATACGATTCTAGCTTGGTGTTATAGTTCGGCAAGTGAATTGCTTGAACTAATTGAGAAGTTATCTTCTTAATGTTTTTTAGGGGGCAAAAATGAGCGACAAATTATATATAGAGAAAGAAGTTTTTGAAGAGAATGGATTACCATATTTGAGTGATAGCACAAAAAAAATTAGAATACAATATATGAAAGGCAATTATTGGGTATACAAATTTGAAACAAATACGCCTTTTACTATTGATGAAAAAAGATTTTTTATGCTGGTTATGGATAATGGAATGCTACATTTATTAACAAGTGCTTTTTTGGCTGCGGATAAAGAGAATCAAATTAGAACTTTTTACCATAAAATGCCCGATGAGTTTTGTGCTGTGTATTCGATTAAGGATGGACATACGGTTATTGTTGACAAAGAAGGAAACAAATATATGATTTCGATAAAATAATGGATTGGTTCGAATTGGAAGACGGATGAGCATAGAAGAATATGATAGTATGTGTTCAACTGGTATGGTTCATATGTCTCCAAAAGGAAACACAACGTATGTATCAAATCCTGCTGATAAGAATGCTTTTAGTGCGGCAAAACCAGGCACTATTTACGTTGAGTTTGATGTGGATGCTTCAGCAGTGTATGAAGCAGGTAACAGCAATTGGGGACAAATTCCGGGACCAGGCTCAAATGTTGACCGTTATGGGATCAAGAAGGGGAATCCTCCAATTCTTGAAATGCCGAATGCATACAATATAGAGGTGGTGGAGTCAAATTAATGTGTGAACAAGTAACTTTGACTGACGCTATAAAAGCGGTAAAAGAAACGGTAAATAACGAACTCCTATCATATACAAAAAAACATAGTAAGGAGGTCGTTGTTGATTCAGATGAATGCTATAGAGTAGTTATTGATTATGAAAACCATTTGTGTGGCATTTTAGTTGAGTGTCCGATTTATGCTCCATACAGATTCGTGAATATTGAAGT
Source organism: Oscillospiraceae bacterium (assembly GCA_902803695.1). Taxonomy (GTDB): domain Bacteria; phylum Bacillota; class Clostridia; order Saccharofermentanales; family Saccharofermentanaceae; genus Saccharofermentans. The sequence goes on along the minus strand of CADCQX010000052.1, from coordinate 6,464 downwards.
ATTATCTGTCGCTTCTTCCTTGGATACACCCATTTTTTTCTGGTGTGATTCTTCAGGCGATAGTTTAGATAAGATAATTGAACAAGTGAAGCACGGAATAGCTGTTACCTTTACCAATGAATCTGCCTAATCATTTTTGAACGTGTTTTACCTCATAGAAAGGGTAATGTGTGACGTATTGTGTAGTTAAAGGATGCTACTATTTGGGAGTTCTATACCAACTATTTAGTTGCTAGAAGAAAAGCTCATTTTTCCAAGGAAAACAGATTATTTAAATACCCGAGATTAATAGAGGCTTTAGCTAATTATATAGATGTCGAAGCAAAATAAATATATGAGATTTTTTCGGAGAATACTGTGAAAATACTCATGCTGTAAATCCGATGATTGAAGTGCAAGCAACAATGTAGTTGTTGACTTTTCGGGAAGGATAGAATATAATCTACAGGCTAATTATCGAATAGGACTACTATGCGCTCTTGCGCGAGTCGGTTTATTTATAGAACTACAATACGGAGGTATCTACATATGAAGATGACATTTCAGCCTAAGAAGAGGCAGAGATCCAAGGTTCACGGTTTCCGTGCAAGAATGTCCACAAGCAGCGGACGTGACGTAATCAAGAGAAGAAGATTAAAGGGAAGAAAGAATCTTGCTGCATAAGGATCACCCGGTGGTCCTTTCTTTTTAATGCGAAGTTGAGGTGAGTGCCTTGAAGGTTATCACATTGAAGTTCAATTATGAATTCTCCAGAGTTTATAAGAGAGGAAGCTTCGCAGTAGGGAAATATATAACAGTTCATAGCTTTAAAAGACCAAGCGGACTTAAGCATAATGCTACCGCAGTTCCTGCTGACATAAACCGAATAGGGTTTTGCGCGAACAAGAAACAACTGGGCGCAGTCAAGAGGAATCAGGCCAAGAGATTAATGAGAGAGGCTTATTATCAGGTCGCCTCCGATATACCGTTAGGATACGATATTGTTTTCACCCTTAAGACCTGTGATGAGTTACCGCGATACATTGATATCTCTAAGGACATGCAAAGACTTCTTGTCAGATTGCATTTGATAGAATCGGAGGTCAATAATGATAGACCGTGCGATGGTAAAGACGATAAAGTTTTATCAGAAGTGCATATCACCGAACACGATGCCGTGTTGTAGGTTCTATCCGACATGTTCTCAATATACTATTGAAGCGATCCAGAAGTATGGAGCGCTCAAAGGCGGTCTTAAAGGAGCCTATAGGATTTTAAGATGTAACCCTCTTTGTAAGGGCGGCTATGATCCTGTTAAGTAATTAGGAGAACATAAATGGGATTTTTAAGTCTTGGAACTTTTACCGTTAATCTGTTGAGCAATCCGCTTTATAGCCTCTTTGGATGGCTCACCAGATTTTTTTACAATTATTTCGGCAACTACGGACTTGCCATCATCGCACTGACAGTACTTATCCGTGCATGTCTCATCCCGCTTAACATCACCAGCCAGAAGTCCATGATCAAGAGTAAGACCATGTCTTCCAAGATGGATGAGATCAAGAGAAAATATCCGGACGACAAACAGAAACAGCAGGAAGAGCAGACAAAGCTCATGCAGGAGAACGGTGCATCCGGATTTGCCGGTTGTCTTCTTTCCATCCTGCAGCTTTTCTTTATCTGGCCTATCTTCCGTATCGTAAGCGCACCGATGAGATATTTGAGCGGAATCTCCGTAGACAATATCAAGAAGATCGGTAATCTTGCCTATAACAAGGGATTGATCACAAAGCAGGTTCTTGAGAGCGTAGATAAGAACAACGTTCCGCTCCTCAAGGTACTTCACACCAACTCAGAAGTTTTGAAGACAGCCATCGATGACGGCTTCATCAAGATGAATCAGGTTATTGACCTGCACTTCCTTGGTGTTGATCTTTCCGATACACCACAATGGCTTCCTAACAGGATCATGGCTGATCCGGGAAGATATCTCCCGCTCCTTTTGTTCCCGCTTTTGGTCGTACTTACCAGTGTCGCATCCATGCAGCTCGGTAACCTTCTCAACCCTGATTACAAGGAGAACAAGGAGAAGAAGAAGAGAGCTAAGAAGAACGCCGCTATGAACGGTCAGGCTCCTACAGATCAAGGCGAGATGATGTCAAAGATGATGACATTCACAATGCCGATCATCATGGTATGGACATCCTTCACGATGCCTGCTGCTATGGGTCTTTACTGGATCGTCGGTAGCCTTATGTTCATCATTACACAGCTTATTACTTACTACCTTTTCACAAAGCCTTACACTATCAAGAAGAAGGAACTCGATGCTCAGAAGGAAGCATTCCTCAGAAGCAATAAGAGCAGTGTTGCAAAGGCAGAAGTAAAGAAGAACAACAAAAAAGAAAAGAACTCCAAGAAGAAGAGATAATAGATTCATAATTTGACTTTTTAAGGCACGGAGGCCAGAAATATATGGAAAAGACTATTACAAAGACAGGTAAGACAGTCGAGGAAGCAATCGCGGCTGCTTTGGAAGAGCTCGGCGTATCCGAGGAAAACTGCAAGATCGAGGTTCTTTCTGAGCCTAAGGACGGATTCTTGGGTCTCGGAGGCAAAGAAGCAGAAGTTAAGGTAACAGCTGATATCGCAGAAGAGGAAGAGGAAGTCGTTTACTACGGTGACGATGAGAGCTTCGAAGGCGATGCAGTAAGCGAAGCTGAGGATGCAGCAGTAAGATTCGTAGCTGAGGTTCTCTCAGGTATCGGCATCCACGGTAACATGGATTCCTACAGAGAAGACGATACGATCTACATCTCCGTATCCGGTAACGATTGCGGTTCCGCTATCGGCCGTCACGGTGAGACACTCGAGGCTATCACATATATGACAACGCTTATCGCTAACAAGCACAGCGAAGAGAGAGTTCGTGTTCACCTCGATGTAGGCGGCTACAGAAAGCACAGAGAGCAGGTTTTGATCAACCTCGCTAACAAGGCTGCATTCAAGGTTAAGAAGACAGGCAGAAAGGTTGTCATGGAGCCAATGAATCCTTCCGAGAGAAGACTCGTTCACTCCCACCTCCAGTCTGTAAACGGAGTTGAGACTCACAGTGAAGGCGAAGAGCCAAACAGAAGGATCATCGTTACTTCCACAAAGTGATGCCTTTTCTCGAAAAGTAAAAAATCGGACTTTAATGAATCGAGACTTAAGTTTTACTTAAGCTCGATTCCGTCATTTTTAAGAAAGTTGGAGAACGGTCATGTCGGACATCGAAAACAAACCATTTTGCGCTTGTTCTACTCCGGGCGGTGTATCAGGGATCGCCGTTATCCGCATGTCCGGAAAAGGTTCGTTCGAGGTCTGCGATAAGATCTTCAAGATCTTAAGGACCTGTGGCGGAGCAAAGAAGATCTCCGACATGGAAGGCTATACGGCAGCATATGCCAAAGCTTCCGACCCTAAAACAAACGAGAAGATAGATGACTGCATAGTAACAGTTTTCAGAAGCCCTAATTCCTACACAGGCGAAGACATGGTGGAGATATCCTGTCACGGCGGTGTAGTCGTAAAGCAGGAGATCTTAAGAGTCCTTACCGAGCAGGGCGGAAGAGCAGCGCTTCCGGGCGAGTTTACGAAGACGGCTTTTTTGAACGGCAAGCTGGATCTTACGGAAGCCGAGGCAGTCATGAACGTTATCGCCGCTGATTCCGAGAGGGCATTGAAAGCAAGTAATGCACAGCTCGGCGGAGCTCTTAAAAGAGAACTCAAGGAAGCGGAAGATAAGCTTTATGAAGCATTGTCCCTTATCGAGATGATGGTGGAATTCCCGGAACATGATGACACGCCTGAGAACACGACCAGGGTAAGAGGCCTGTGCGATGAGGTGAAGAGTGTTTTCGAGAGGCTTAAAGATTCATATGAGAAGGGAAGAGTATTGTCAGAACGCATGAGGATCGCGCTGTGCGGCCTTCCGAATAGCGGCAAGAGTTCTCTTCTCAACAGTCTCACGGGATATGACAGAGCCATCGTTACGGAGGTTGCAGGCACCACCAGGGATACTCTGGAGGTGGAGGTGAACGTTAACGGCATTCCGGTCACGCTCATCGATACTGCGGGTATCCGCGAGACCGACGACAAGATCGAGGCCATGGGCGTGGAGAGGGCCAAGACGGCTTCTTTCGAGAGCGACCTGACACTGTATCTCGCAGCACCTGACGTTGAGCCTGACGAGATCCTTACTCAGATAAACGAACTTCTGGACGAGGGCGTCAGTAAGCAGTCCCTGGCAGTGGTATTTTCCAAGAGCGACCTGGGCAGGAATTCCTCTTCCGGAGTCATCGAAAACAAGTGCCGTGAGATCGGCATAGAGAACTTCATAAGCGTTTCTTCAGTCGACAGGATTTATCTGGAGGAACTGAAGAGCTTCATAACCGACCGCTACGAAAACCTTGGCGGCACAACTTCCGGCGAGACGATCCTTCTTAACAAGCGTCACGCCATGATACTTAATGAATCCATCGGATACCTCAACATGGGCATCGATGCGATAGATAACGACATGGGTCTTGATGCCGCTTCGTCGGTCCTGAGGCTCGCTCTCGACAAGACGGGAGAGATCACGGGCAAGAGCGTCTCGTCCGAGCTCGTGGATAATATCTTCTCGAGATTTTGCATAGGAAAATAAGAACATGATAACGATAGAAGAAGCATTGAAAAAGGATAACACATACATCGCAGGAACATTTGATGTTGCCGTTGTGGGAGCAGGCCACGCGGGCTGCGAGGCTGCGCATGCATGCGCGAAGCTGGGCCTTAACACCATCCTTTTTACTTTGCAGCTGGATTCTCTCGCGAACCTACCTTGTAACCCGAGTATCGGCGGCACATCCAAAGGCCAGCTCGTAAGGGAAGTTGACGCATTGGGCGGCATCATCGGAAAGATGGCCGACAAGTGCGCGATCCAGACCAGGATGCTCAATTCATCCAAGGGCCCGGCGGTCCATTCTCCTCGAGCTCAGATGGACAGGAGCAAGTACTCCGTCATGATGAAGCACGAGCTGGAGAACCTGGATAACCTCACCATAAAACAGGCCCACATCGTTAAGCTCCTGACCGAAGGCGACGACGCTCATGTGTCAGGCGTAATGTCCGGAACGGGCGCCATCTACGAATGCAGAGCCTGTGTCATCTGTTCGGGAACATATATGGAGGCGAAGACCTTCCTGGGCGAAGTCATAAACGAGAGCGGTCCTGACGGACTTCCGAGATCGGTGGGCCTTTCCGAGAGCCTTAGAGATCTGGGCATCCCGATCCTCAGATTTAAGACAGGAACCCCTGTCCGCGTCAACAAAAAGAGCATAGATTTTTCCGTCATGCAAAGGCAGGACGGTGAGACTGATATACCTCCGTTCTCTTTCGAAAACGAGATGAACGGAATAACAGTCCCATCAGAGCAGATCCCTTGCTGGTCCGTCTGGACTACCGAAGAGACCCGTAAGGTCATCGCAGATAACATGCACAGGTCACCGCTTTATAGCGGCGTCATAGAAGGCGTTGGACCAAGGTACTGCCCGTCCATCGAAGATAAGTTCATGAGGTTCAAGGATAAGGAACGTCATCAGATCTTCATTGAACCTATGGGCCTTAATACGAACGAGATGTACCTTCAGGGCTTCTCCACGAGTCTGCCCGAAGAGATACAGGAAAAGATGGTCAAGTCGCTTCCGGGCCTTTCTGAGGCGGTAATACAGCGTAATGCGTACGCCATCGAATATGATCTCGTCGATCCGCTGTCGCTCAAAGCGACTCTGGAGTCGAAGATCGTCCCGGGTCTTTTCACCGCCGGACAGATCAACGGTTCTTCCGGATACGAGGAAGCAGCTGCCCAGGGTATCATCGCAGGCATCAACGCAGCAATGAAGCTCCTCGGCAAGGAGCCTTTCACCGTAGACAGATCACAGGGTTACGTCGGCGTTCTTATCGACGATCTGGTAACGAAGGGCACATCCGAGCCTTACCGTATGATGACATCCAGAGCCGAGTACAGACTCTTCTTAAGGCAGGACAACGCCGACCAGAGGCTCACGCCTGAAGGTCACAGAGTGGGACTTATCTCCGATGAAAGATACGCAAAGTTTGAAGAGAAGATGAGAAGGATAGAGGAAGAGACAGCCCGCCTTCGTAAGACATATATCGCTCCGTCGGAGGAGCTTAGGGAAGTTTTGGAGAGCGTCGGTTCCGTGTGCCCTGTATCGGGCATCTCGCTGGCTGAGCTTTTGAAACGCCCTAACGTAACCTATGAACTTTTAGCTCCTGTGGATAAGGACCGCGAGCCTTTGCCGCGGGATGTTGTTTTCGCGTGTGAGACTGATCTTAAGTATGAAGGCTACCTGAAACTCGAGAAAGAGAAGATAGAGAAGTTCAAGGAACTGGAGAACAAGCGCCTTCCTAAGGAGATCGACTACTCGTCCATCTCGGGCCTG
>CADCQX010000051.1 GCA_902803695.1 Oscillospiraceae bacterium | reverse complement strand
GAGAGACGTCTCAATAACTGGTTGATGGATCAGGGATGGTAATAGAAGAAAGCCGTCTGTGCCATATGCACAGGCGGCTCTGTTATTTATGAATCAAAGTCCCACGTATCCGCATTCTTCGATCATCTTTTGACCTTCTTCCGAGAGAAGCCAGTCAACGATTCGGGTGATGTTGGGATTATCATTGTCCTTACGATATACGACATAGAAATTCGCAGATATCGGATATGAACCGTTACGGATGTTTTCCGCATTCGGATATACACCGTTTATGGAAAGCATCTTTACGTTATTGTCGGAAACCATTCCAGTGAGATAGAAACGGAAAGAATAACCTATGGATTTGCCGAAGATGGATAACAGTTTTCTGTGTGACAGCATGTCACCCTGCATGAACTTTTCCATCATTGTCTGACTTCCGGAATTCTTGACGCGGGTGAGGGGATTGATCATGTAATCAGGTCCGCCGACTTCACTCCAGTTAGTTATCTCGTTACGGTAGATGGCTCTTATCTGATCGACCGTGAGATCATCAACCGGATTATCTTCATTAACAAAGAATACGAATGATTCAAGGCCTATCGGAACGATCTCGAGTTCAACTCCTTTTTCTTTGGCGGAGGCGAGCTGTTCTTCAGACGGATAAGCCGTGAAGAAGAGATCAACGTTTCCTTCAACGAGGGCATCAAAACCTCTGATGGTGTTCTGATACTGCATCTTACTGTCGGAGGTGAAGTTCTCACCATATGTATTGTCATCTGAGAAAGTTCCGCCTTCATATGTGACGCATCCTTCAGGATAGCAGTTATCGATTACGGAAGCGTACACCGGAACCAGTGCAGCGGCGCCGTCCAATACCGGAAGATCATCTTCTTCGGTAAGTTTAAGGGACGAATCAACACGGGCAAGATCTGATTCCTCTTCGAAAGGGAGATAACGCCCCAAATCTATCATCTTTAACTGCGTGGTGCCGTCGTTGTTGTTGCCGGTTTTCCTTGTGATCGTGAAATATATGCCTGCATTTATGGCAACAACGAAAAGAACCGTAAAGATAAGAAATAATACTCTTTTCATCACCAGATCTCCTTTGAGATAAAGTGAATGATCGACGAGTTCTCATAGGCTTTGTAAGCGTAGAACAGATGAGCCGCCGTAACAATAAAACCCAAAATGAGTATTATCGAGAAAATACGGATAAATGCTTTGTCGCTCATGTTACATCAACCTCATTGTACCTGTTGCGATCCCGATCATAAAAATCCCGATCAGCACTCCGTACGACAGAAGGACCATGGAAATAACGAACCTTACTATTATGCCCGTACGGGGACTTCTGTTTTCCTTTTTGGCTTCTTTGCTGTCTTGGATAAATCTGACAATTGAAATGATGATGAATAAAAAGTATGCGCCAACAAATAATCCATTTATGATAAGGGTCACAACTATTTCTGCTCTCATATTTTCTTCCTCCGAGTGAATAAACTCACTTGGAGTATAACATAAAAAAGATTTGATCATTCAAGCTCTATTGTGGCATTTGTAAGATGACGATAAAGTTGTCCGTCTTTCTCATATAAAGTAATGGTACCTGTGACGGTAAAGTAGGCGCCCTCTTCAGGATAATCATCCGGGAATGTGAGATCGTCAGCGACGAATTCGAAGCCCTGCATGCAGCATCCGGTCTCATCGAGAACATAGCATGCGTAGTAGCGGGCGTCTTCTTCCTCTATGTAAACGGAGGTGAACTGACCTCTCATCTTCAGAGTCTTTCCTGCGTATGCATCAGGATAGATCGTGATGTTGTAAAGTTCAGCGAAGACCATGGTATCTGACATCTGCGATAGATCCAGGAAATCCTCTTCCACTACAAATACATCTGATGTCGCGGGAGTTGTGGTCGTGGTTAATGACTGCCCTGACGGAAGGGAAGGAGAGAACTGATCAAGGTTGTCTGAAGCCTGCTTTTTCGAAGAGCATGAGCATAACAGAACGGCGGATATCAGGATTGCGGCAATTACTGAACGTTTCATTTGATAAACTTTCCTATGATAAGGCAGATAACGAAGCCTGCGGCATCGCATGCAACGATCGTGGAACCTACCGGGGTACCGAAGAGGATCGCGATGAGAAGACCCGTAACTGCGCAGATTACCGAGATAACGGCAGCGAAGATGGTGACCTTTTTAAAACTCTTGGAAAGTCTCATTGCTGACAGAGCAGGGAAGACGAGAAGAGCGGTTATGAGAAGGGAACCGACGAGGTTCATCGCGAGAACGATGATGACCGCCGTAATGATCGCGATCACGAGGTTGTACATATCGGCACGTGTTCCTGTGGCTGTGGCAAAATCCTCGTCGAAAGTAACCGCGAAGATCCTGTTATAAAGGAGCACGAAAACTGCAATTGAAATGAGCGAGAGAACAACGCAGATGATAACATCAAACTGCGTGAGGGTTACGATGGAAATCGAACCGAAGAGGGTGGTGCAGACATCGCCCGTTACGTTCGCCGATGAAGGGAAGATGTTCAAAAGGAGATAACCGAAGGCCATGGCTCCGACTGATATCATTGCTATCGCAGAGTCGCCCTTGATCTTGGTGTTCTTACCGGTGCGAAGAAGGATGACTGCCGCGATTATCGTAACAGGAAGTATGAGGACCATGTTGTTCGTGATCTTCAGTACAGATGCTACAGCAAGCGCTCCGAAAGCCACGTGTGAAAGACCGTCTCCGATGAAGGAGAATCGCTTCAGTACCAGTGACACGCCAAGGAGGGCAGCGCATAGAGCGATCAGGATGGCAACGACGAATGCGTACCTGACGTTAGGCATCTGGAAATACATCATGAGCTTGCTTAACATTCGGCATCACTTCCTTTCTTAAGGAAATCTCTGCCGACAGAACTCTCCAGATAATCTTCCTTTTTTCCGAAAAAGATCTCGTCTCCGATATGGAGGATGTGACTGCCGTACCTCATGGCAGAGCCTGCGTCATGTGTGATCATGATGATGGCGGTGCCTTCTTTGTTAAGTTTGGTGATAAGTTCGTACAACTCGACCTGAGCCATAGGATCAAGTCCCGTGACAGGCTCATCGAGTAAAAGGAGCTTACCGGTGGAGCACAAAGCTCTCGCGAGGAGTACTCTTTGCTGCTGGCCTCCGGATAAGTCCTTGAAACTTCTTTTCTTAAGATCGCCGATGCCGAGTCTTTCCATGCTCTCATCTGCGATCTGCTTCTCCTTTTTCGAGAAGAAAGGCCTCATGCCGAGCTTGCTTAGGCATCCCGAGAGGACTATCTCACGAACTGATGCAGGGAAGTCCTTCTGGATCAAAGTCTGCTGCGGAAGAAAGCCCAGCTCTCCCGGATTAAGTCCGTCGCCTCTCTCGATCGTACCGGATATAGGCTTCAGAAGCCCGATAAGGGCCTTCATGAGGGTGCTCTTACCTGCGCCGTTCTCGCCCAGGATGCAAAGATAATCGCCGGGGTTAACGGTGAAGTTCAGGTCTTTAACAACGACCATCGAGTCATATCCGAGTGTAAGGTCTTTTACTGTGAGAAGCGACATGTTTTACTCCTTATCCGAGAGCCTTTTTTAAGACTTCGTAGTTGCTCTCCATCACGCCCAGATAAGTCTCGCCGGAATCGGCTGCTGCCTTATCCGCGGACTGCATCGAGTCGAGGACCAGGATCTCCTGATCTTTTGACTCCGTGTTGGAGATAACCGTATTTGCTATTTTCTGATCTGAATTGTCTATCGTGAAGATGTACTTAAGTCCCAAGTCATCTGTCTTTGACGCGAGGAATGATATGGTCTCGAAGCTTGCCTCCGTCTCTGCAGAACAGCCGATGAAAGCCGCGAAGTAGTCAAGACCGTAGTCTTCCGTCATGTATCTGAACGGGAATCTGTCTGCGAAGATGAGCGTATCCACAGAAGAACCTGAACAGAGTTCCTCATACTTGGCATCGAGCTCATCAAGCTTCTCGATGTATGCCGCTGCATTGCTCTCGTATGTCTCTGCGTTGGCTGCGTCGATCTCCTTGAGGCTGTCGGTGATAGCTCTGACGAACTTCTTGGAACTCTTAAGTGAGAGCCATACGTGCTCGTCGTATTCTGCTTCGCCTTCTTCTTCCTCCTCTTCCTCTTCTTCGGCTTCCATGCCTTCCTTGAGTTCTTCCTCGTAAGCGGAATCGCCCATGACGTCCATTAGGTTGATGACCTTCATGTCCTTGTTCCGGGACTGCTTAAGGGCATCGTCAACCCATCCGTCGGATTCGCCGCCCACATAGATAAAGAGGTCGCATGTGGCTACGGTGAGGATGTCCTCGGTAGTCGGCTGGTAGCTGTGAAGGTCTACGCCCTTGTTGAGGAGCAAAGTGATGTCGGCGTTGTCGCCTGCTATATTTTTGACCCAGTCATATTCCGGGAAAATAGTCGCAACGATGCTCGGCTTGTCTGAATCCTTCTTAGCTGCGGTGCTGCATGCCGCGAAGGATCCCAGTGCGAGTGCTATTGCAAGAACTGTTGATATTGTCTTTTTCATTAATGTCTTACCTCGTTTTGCTTGTTTTCGAAAAGGATAAAAGGGCGATCAATTATCCAATCTGACCTTAAGGCCCACAAGAGTAAGATTTGGCAGTTCCTGCTCTTTGAGATTTACAATGGTTGTCGTGATGATCTTGACGGCGGTAATAGCGAAGACAGTGGCGAAAACAACTGCCGTTACACTTAAGAGATTGATGCAGATGTCTATGCATTCGCAGATCTCGCAGTGGCCGCAGTCGCAATCGTGGTGTATCTCGGCCGCCGTGAACAATACGGAGAACAGCAAAGAGAAAACGATGAGGAGGCACAAGATCTTCTTAGTCATGGCAGCCTCCCTTGTTACAGTCCTTGCAGGTTCCGTAGAAAACGGTCCTTACCGGATCGATGGAGAATTCGTGTTCTTTTCCGATGTGGTCTTCAAGGGCTTCGATCTCTTCGCAGTGAAGGTGGAAGAGCTTGCCGCACTTCTCGCATTTGAGATGGTAGCAGCAACCCTCGTGATGGCTGTGCTCGCCGACATATTCAAAGCATGCGGATGCCTGATTATCGATAGTGTATTTCTTGATGATGCCTTCGGAGACCAGTGACTCCAGCCTTCTGTAGACGGTTGACTGACCTATCGGAAGTCCCTGGGATTTAAAATATTCGCAGACGTCAGCAGCCGTAAGGTGGTTGCCTTCGGATGCTTTAAGATATTCAAGGAGCATTTCCTTCTGCTTTGTCTGATAGGTCATCTGCGCGCTTTTCCTCTCAATTTGGGAATCGTTCCCAATTATAAGCGCGAAGCCATAACATGTCAATTACTAATACTATGATAGACATTAAATAATTAAATATATTACTTAAGCGGGAATAATTATTTGAGTTCCTTTTCGCCGTGCTTGCTGAGCTCGGCATTTGTATCCATTACGTTCATATTCTTGTTGAGGGCGTAAGCAATGATGCTGTCACGCTTGACCCTGGGGTAAAGGGGATTATTTCCCGACAGCGTTAACAGCTTATCTGTTTCTTCCACTGACAGATTAAGACCCAACGCAATACAAAGCATCTTATCCCTTCCGGGCTTCTTTGATGGGTTATTCTCTATTATCTGGGAAGTATAAGAGCGATCCAGCTTGCTCAATCTGGATACATCAGCCTTAGAGATATCACGTTCGATCATAAGCTGATACATATAATCCTTGAGGGTGAGTTTATGATTATCTTCCACATCCTTTATGAATGCATCAAGGCCCTTTTCATTGGAAACATTGTTGAGACGAGATCTGAGATCTCCCGTTTCTTTCATGCTCTCACCACCCCTTTTTATGGTGATTATAGCATAGCGGGATAAAGAAAAGCCCCAAGACTTTCACTGAAAGACTTGGGGCAGTATATTGCGGGTATTATCTGAGTTCTGTTTCTTCGTATTGGTTTAACAGATAATTTGTATCAAGAACTGACATCTTGTTATTCAATGCGTAGATTAGTACGCTGTCACGTTTACTCTTAGCGTAGAGAACACCCTCTTTAGCGGTTTCAAGGAGACGTTGTGTCTCATTAAGATCTAACGAAAGTGCAAGTGCTATTGCTATTAGTTTATCTCTTCCGGGTTTCTTTCTGCCGTTTAAGATCTGATAGCAATATGTTCTCTCAATACGACTTTTCTTGATGACATCTGAAGGTGTCATATTCTTTTCCTTGAGAATGGCTTTCAAATGGTCGCTGATCGAGATGGGAATTACTTTCTCGATATTATCCAGATAATTGGAAAGCGATTCGAGATCCCGAGAATTATTTAGCCTTTTTAAAAGCTCTTCTGTTTCATCCATTTTCTGTTAATCCTTATAATCGATTTCTGTGATCTTGTATTCACCGGATACCTTATCAACGACAAAGGTGAACTCAGTATCCATTTCACCTGCATTCTTGATGGATTCGTTGAGGACTGCGCAGATCTCCGGCATCATAAGATCCATCAACTTGGCAGCTGCTTCATCTCCTGAAGAGGTCAAAGCTATCTCATAAATCTCCTCGAGGTGGTTTGTAGCGTAATCATTTGCGATCTCTGTAGAACTGGTCTTAAGAGTTTCGTATGTATTGCTCATATCGATTATCTTTGCATGTGCTTTTATCGTATATGAACCGTCATCGTTTATACTGACTTCATCAACGCCAAAACTCTTGAGATAACTCTTTCCGAAAAACTCAGATGATTCAGTAAGACACTTTCTGCTGTCTTCACCGAGCTGCTCGTCAGTTACACCCATAACGGAGAGGAATGCGTCATTCATTACCTTAGGTGTATAAGCTTCCATAAGACCATTCTTATCTTTTACATCAGGTGCAAGATAAGTGTTCATCTTATCCACGTCGTATGCCATTGCAGCAGCGACATAGTTCTCTACTACGCTCTTTGCTTCTTTCTTAGCCTGAGCTTTGACAACTGCAGAAAGAATAAATATACCTATGCTGAGTACTACAAGAATGCCAAGGCAAATGTATATGATCTTAGCGATCTTTTTTCTCTTTGCTTCATTCGGATCCTCTATACCTGCAGCCTTTGCTTTATTGGCGGCAATAATATAGATGATTCCTGCTGACAACATGAGAATTGCTGCGAGGAAGAACAGATAAGCTCCTGTTCCGAAACTGATATTCAGGCGAATGGTACCGGAGCCTTCTTTACTCTTTATGTGCCAGCACATAAATGCTGCGATCGCCGTCATGACAGATCCGACAATTGTTTGCGGTACTGCCATTTTCAAAAGTGAGAATGCAACTGAGCATCCTGCCATTAATACAACAAACAGGATCAATCCGCTCATGTATTTTGTCATGCTGTATGCGATCTGTCCGAATGATGTATTAAGCTTATAGGCATCCATAAGAAGGGAAAGAAGAACTGATCCACTGCCCGCAAGACCCAGGATCATTGCTACAAGTCTTAATGTCTTAATATTCTTTTCAGTCTGTTCCATAAAGTCACCTCCCCTGAAAAAACTATTGCCATTTAACTGATAAGAAAATTCTAGAAAAAATAAAATCTCAATTGGTGTGCTGCAAGCACACATTTTGAAGAGTTCAAGGATTGTTAACATAAATGTTGTATAATTTTTATATGGGTATCATTGAGTGTTACAGAGTGATGGAAAAGTTCTCCGACGATCATTACCTCACCAGAAATGAGGTAACCGGTAACGTGTGTTATCTCAAGATACTTACCCATTATGAGATCCCTGTTTTTGAGTATTTAAGAAGGTATAGTAATCCTCATGTCGTGAAGATCTGCGACTATGAGGTAAGGGATGGCAGACTCTACGTATATGAAGAGTATGTCCAAGGTGAGACACTCCATGATCTTATGTTGAAGAATGCTCTGCCGGAGGAAAAGAAAAAGGACATCCTGCTTCAGATCTGCGACGGATTAAAATTCCTTCACTCAGCTTTCAGACCTATCATCCACAGAGACCTTAAGCCGGAGAATATAGTCATAACAACTGACGGTATCGCTAAGATAATCGACTATGATATTGCGAAGGTTTATAAGACAGGTCAGGATAGAGATACGACTTTGCTCGGTACCTACGATTATGCAGCTCCTGAACAGTACGGATTCTCGCAATCTGATCCGAGAACCGATATCTTTGCTCTGGGAAAGATCATCGAAGAGATCACGAATGACCCGGATCTTCTTAAGGTCGCGAAGAAAGCAACCCAGATCGATCCTGAGAACCGTTACCAAAAGATCGATGACATGAAGTATGACATATTGCATCCGAAGCCGACATTATGGCCGCCTCCGGGATTCAGAAGAAAGAAACCGGGACATATGATCGTGTCGATCTCGTATTGGCTCGTCGCTTCTTTTTTTATCTTCGGTGTCCAGATCAGGGATTCTGACTGGCCGTTGATCAAGCGCCTGTTTTATTTTGTCGAACTCGTGATCTTTTTCTTCCTGCATGCTGATATCTTCGGAAGTTGGACAGGCTTTTTCGATAAGATACCTTTTCCTTTCCGAAAAAAGAATAAGACCCTTTTCATTATCTTCGGCATAATCCTGTCTATCCTTGTTGCAGTATTGACCAGAGTAGTAAATCATTTTGCTACAACTTACTGGCTTGATTATCTCTGATGAAATAAAAGAAGCGCTGCCAATAGGCAACGCTTCATGGAATAAGGGATAGATTAAGGTGTTTACTTTTCAATTGCTTTCTTGCCTTTCTGATAAGCAATAACTCCGCCTGCGATAGCCCATGCGATCGCTGTGACGATGCAAGCTACTGCGATGCTTCTTCCAGGGAGTTTATTGAGGATTGCTGAAAGCATTAACAATTCTCCTGCTGCTCCGCTTGCGAGTCCGATTGCTGCTCCGTGTACTGTGTTGATCAAATTTGTGTTTTTCATTTTTATACCCTCCAAGATGTTTTTTGTGTTTCTTGTTCTATGGTTACATCTTAACCGGGTAGGGTAAAATCATCGTTAAAACGGTATTAAGAATTTTCCGGAATTATTAAAGAAAATATAAAGTATCGCTAACCCGCTGCGATAGTGCATTTGATGTGCTGAAAATATGTTACAATCTTTTTTGATCGGAAGATCAGAAAGGGATAATACATGGAAAGATTTAACAGATGGATCAAAACAGTTTCGGCGGTATTCATGATCGCAGTTGTTATCCTGTTCATGATCCCACTTAAGACGAATGCATTTAATTACCAGGATGAGATTACATATTATGGGATCACAGCCGAGGTGCTTGATTCAGGTGCAGTCTATTTTGAGTACACAATTAGCTGGAAAGTATTGGACGATAAAGACGGAGGAGTCTCGTGGGTCCAGATCGGTATTCCAAATCACGATGCAGAGAAGTTCAAGGCGCTTTCCGATAACATTAAATCAGTAAAGTATTATTCTAAAGACGGATACTATGCCATGGTAAAATTCCGCAAGGAATACATGGCCGGTGAGACGATCGATTTCAAGTTTTCCTTCGTTCAGAACAATCTTTTCAAGGAACCGGATCAGAACACATATCGATTCAGTAATTTCGATTTTAATAGAACTTGGAAGGAATTATATGTATATGATTTTACAGCCGGTTGGTTTAACAGTATTCCGGTGGACCTTTATGAGATAAAGTGGAAAGCTGACAAGGTAAAGGAATGTGACGGTAAGCGCGAAGACGATTACTATGTTGTCAGAGGTTCGCTTAAACCGGGATCCAAGGCGAAGATCAAAGTAGGATATCTCAGTACTGCTTATAATTTTCGAAAAAAGACAGTATTCCACTTAAGTGACATAGGCAATTTTCTAAAACTCGGTGGCTCAATAGTGCTGGTAATTGCAGTAATGATTTTCAAGGTAGTTATACTGGGTGATTCATACAGTCATGGCAGACACCACGGAGGTTACCATGGAGGAGGCGGATGCGCCTGCGCTTGTGCCTGTGCATGTGCATGTGCCGGAGGCGGCAGGGCAGGTTGTTCGAGAAAAGACTTCTACGGAACAAAGATATCAACGGAGAGACTCAGAAAGGTATTGAAGGACGGGGCCGAAGATGCTGAATCAAAAGATCTATGAAATAAAGAATTGGGACAGAGTCATCCACACAACCTGGAATCCTAACGGTCCGGGCGTTATCAGAATGCATATGATCCCGCCTAAGTTTACTCCGTTCAAGATCACACAGACTCTGGTGATCATAAACGGCTACGCGATCCTTCCGATCTGTGAATCCGGAGCGATACTCCTTACCGAGTATGTTAAGAACGTAAATGAGTTCGGTGAAAAGGCGATGACCGATGAAGATCTCAAAGAGATCATCAGGAAGACTTTCAAGGGAGTTAAGAAAGTATTTCCGCGTGTAAAGGATCAGGTTCTTAAAGATGACCTTTACTATTACATCGGCGTCTTTGAAGCTGTAGCAAAAGGCGAGCCGGTCGAGTATGAATATGACTCCATGACTTTGAGCGAGTATGCCAAATACATGAGTGCTCCACACAGGATGGATCTTATGGTCTCTGCCATGACAAAAGACGGGAAATGGCACTGTAATCAGAAATGCGTTCACTGTTATGCTGCAGATCAGGAGTGCGCGGAAGAAAAGGAACTTACGACAGAAGAATGGAAGGAAGTCTTAAAGAAGCTTCGTAAGGAGAAGATCTCCCAGGTTACATTTACAGGCGGGGAACCTACCATGAGAGATGACGTTCCTGAGCTCATTAAGGAAGCGCGTTGGTTCATAACAAGACTTAATACCAACGGCGTAAATCTTACTAAGGAATATTGCAGCAGCCTTCGTGAAGCTGAACTGGACAACTTACAGATAACGTTCTATTCGTGTGACGAAGAGATACACAATAAACTTGTTGGTGCTCCTAACTATCAAAAGACGCTGGACGGCATCAAGAACGCGATCGAGGCCGGAATCAACATGAGTATCAATACGCCGATCTGCGAACTTAATAAAGACTATAAAAAGACATTGGAATTCCTTCATGATCTGGGAGTTACTTATGTAACCTGTTCGGGTCTCATCCTTACGGGAAATGCGAAGGAGAAACAGTCAGAAGAGATGAGGATCGAAGGCGAGGAACTTTATAAGTCTCTTAAGGACGCAGTGGAGTACGCATATTCTCATGATATGGAGATCAGTTTCACTTCGCCCGGATTGGTAAGCCAGGAGAGATTAAAGGAAATGGGGATCGATATCCCTTCCTGCGGAGCATGCCTCAGCAATATGGCGATCACGCCTTCCGGTAATGTTGTCCCGTGCCAGAGCTGGCTGTCGGATAAGCCTCTCGGGAATATCCTGACCGACAAGTGGAAAAAGATATGGAATGACCCTGTCTGCAAAAAGATAAGGAATATCTCCGCTAAGGCAGATCAGACCTGCCAACTTCGTAATAAAGAATAAAAGTTCATAATGGTGTATAATCTGTCAGGGAATCAAATGGATTTGACAGGAGATACTTTTATGAAAAAGATGAACAGGGCAGTTGCCGGTGCTTTGGCACTGGTGTTTTCTGCCGCTATGCTATGTTCTTGTGTTAAGACCGGCAGTGATGCCGAAGAGATAAAGAAGATCCCGGAACAGTTTGTTGAAGCATTCAAAGCAGACGACGGCAAGACCTGTGAAGATCTGGCTGAAGGCTACGATCATGATGACACTATGGAGGATGCTTCTTTTTACACTGAGGAGATGGAGAGTATCTATGATATCGTACTGTCCGCTACGGAAGTAAAATCGACAGGCGAACCGGTGATCGAGAAGAGAAACAATAGAGCCAATATGAGTGTTGAGATATCTTATCTCGATGCTGAAGATTTCATATTTGAATCAGATCTTCACATGACATACGACGAATATGTTGAAGCACTGAACGGGTTTAAGGATCGCAAGACAGAGAAGTTCACGGTGTATTTTGTTTACGACAGGGATGATAAGACATGGACGATGAGCAAGAAGTCTGCTAAGAAGATAGGAAATTTCCTTACATCTCTCGCTGATGATCTGTATTATCCGATCGATATCTCCTCTGATGAGGCTGAGTCCATGGTGACAAACCTTCTTACGGATATGTCGAACGGTGATTTCAGCGGTGTTCCTATGGATTACGACTGGGATGATCAGGTAAGGGTATTTGAAGCTACAGAGCTCGTTGGAAGCGGTGAAGATGTCGATGCTGCTGTCGACAGGTTCGTGGCCGAATACTTAAAGTATATTCTCGATCATGATCATGAATTCAAGGTTGAAGACGGAACGGAGCATTTTGTTACGCTCAAGGGTAAGGCACCTTCCCCGGATGATCTGATGAGCAGTCTCTATTCTGATGAATTCCTTATTGAGACAAATATGAATTCCATAAGATATACCAAGTTGGATATGACAGTCGATGAACTGATGAATGCGCAGTGTGCGCTCACATATAACACCTTGGCTGATGCGATCCCATCCTGTAGCGGCGTTGATTACAAGTGGACAGCTGATGTTTACTATCATTATGTGGATGGCGATCAGATATTTTTCGAGAATGGGCTTATACAGGAGCCGGGAAATGCGGCAAATGCATACGAAGTAAGTGAAGAGCAGTATCTGAGATGTATGGAGCAGGCCATAATCAATCTCTATGAGAACGGCGAGATCACCGAGGAATTGTATGAGGGTATGCTGGCCAGCCTTGAAGATGAGGCAATGCCATATGAACCTGATACATCCGTAAGTCCGTCAGGATACGAGAACCAGGCAGTGGATGCTTACGAGTATGTTCCTGATTGGTGTGATGACGGAAGCATAATCTATGGATCTTCAAAGAAAGACGAAAACGGATACATAATGCACTATTCCGAGGTGTCGGATTATACGGTAGCTACCATAGGTTACAACTTCTCTGATGACGGAGTAAGGATAACATGTTACTTCGATGAGCCGCTTCAGATGGGAGATTCATTCATTGTTGAATGGTGGGTCGAAGAAGATGATGTCACTGATTCTCAAGTCTTTCTCGTACAGATGAACAATATGCATGAGGTCGAGGTATTCCTGTCGAACGAGGAATTCGCGATGGGTGATTATATTGAGATGAGAATATGGGAGAGCGATCACAATCATGTTGTATCTTACGTTCAGCTTTATACGTGATCATCCCGAATAAAAACCGGACATGAAAAGAGGACCGTAACGTTGAAGTTGCGGTCCTCTTATTTTCCTTATCGAAAATTACTTCTTAACGAGAAGTGACTTACCTGTCATCTCAGCAGGCTGTGGGAGGCCCATGATCTCGAGAAGTGTAGGTGCAATGTCGCAAAGTCTGCCGCCTTCTGCGAGAGTGTAGGAAGGATCATAGTTAACGAGGATGAACGGAACAGGGTTTGTTGTATGAGCTGTGTGCGGATCACCTGTCTCGTAGTTGATCATCTGCTCTGCGTTACCGTGGTCTGCACAGATGAACATAACACCGTCCATCTTCTTAACAGCATCAACAGCAGCGCCAACACACTGGTCGATCCTCTCAACAGCAGCGATAGCTGCCTCAAGAACACCTGTGTGACCTACCATGTCAGGGTTTGCAAAGTTGATGATGATCACATCATACTTACCGGATGTGATAGCTGCGTCAAGCTTCTCAGATACTTCGGGAGCACTCATCTCAGGCTGGAGGTCGTATGTTGCAACCTTGGGTGAGTTAACGAGTGTACGGTCCTCATCCTTATTAGGCTCCTCAATACCGCCGTTGAAGAAGAACGTAACGTGTGCATACTTCTCTGTCTCAGCGATTCTGAGCTGCTTGAGACCGTTATTTGCAAGATACTCTCCAAGAGTATTAACGATTTCTTCCTTCTTGAATGCGACGAACTTGTTAGGGATAGTCTCGTCGTAATCCTTGAAGCAAACGTATGTCAAAGGCATGAAGCCGTT